>NZ_BAAILP010000108.1:0-606 GCF_054589055.1 Novosphingobium sp. 11B
ATCGGTTAGCGGCCCGCCAGGCGGAAACCTGTAAGGTGATGGCTACGATCAAAACGCAGATCGACGACATGCTGCCCAGGCTCTCACCCAAATCCGATCTGGCAAAGGCGATGCGCTACACCCTCAACCACTGGAAGGGCCTGACGCTATTCCTGGAAGACGGGCGTGTCGAGGTCGATACCAACACCGTCGAGCGAGGGATGAGAAATGTTGCCCAAGGTAGAAAGTCGAGCCTTTTTGCGGGGAGCGAGGAAGGAGCCCGGACCTGGGCGGTGCTTGCCTCGCTTCTCCAGACTGCTCGCCTCAATGGCCTCGATCCCTACACCTGGCTCAACGATGTGCTCGAGCGGATCGTGAATGAGGAGGTGATGATCAACGATCTGCACAGCCTGTTGGCATGGAACTGGCGCCCTGCGACTGATCGGCTAGAAGCGCTGGCAGCATGAGCTTCAAACGTCAAACCGCATCCGGCAGAACGCTCTCATTAGAGCAGCTCGAAATCTGGCTCGATACGCTTGATCCGCCGGTCGCCGGTGTCTCCTCGATCGATGGCTTCCTCGCGGCGTTGGCTGCCGGCCCGTCCATCATCAATCCGGACATATGGCT
>NZ_BAAILP010000109.1:0-580 GCF_054589055.1 Novosphingobium sp. 11B
GTAACCGCTGCTTGGACCCCACGTGGGATGTGGAGAGGCTTCAGTGTACGGTCAAGGTTCTTGCAAAGGCACACTGGTCATGGATGAAGGAGATGATCTGGGGGATCATCCGCCAGGTATCTGCAAGAGCCTGATTTGCGAGAGGATCCTGGAGCTGGTCGATCCATGATATGCCATCGATGATCGTGCTTTGGCCAAGGATAGCTGCAAGCGGCAGGCCGAAGTCTCGATCAGACACGAAGGGCTTCCATGCGTCCATGTCCAGATGCATTGCGGTGAAGAAGCCATTGGCAAAGTCTTCCAGCAGGACCTCGCCGTCCTCGGTCCGCATATAGATCGGCGCATAGACCTCAGGGCACTCGGCAAGCTCGATGCAGATCTGGTTGTAGCGCTTAAGGATCGTTCGGCGCGCGGGTGCCGATCGGGCGCTTTGGACGTGTTCGCGCAGGATGCTCCTTAGCCATATGTCCGGATTGATGATGGACGGGCCGGCAGCCAACGCCGCGAGGAAGCCATCGATCGAGGAGACACCGGCGACCGGCGGATCAAGCGTATCGAGCCAGATTTCGAGCTGCTCTAA
>NZ_BAAILP010000110.1:0-9622 GCF_054589055.1 Novosphingobium sp. 11B
GACAGTCACAGCAAAAATGTTGTTAGCACACCCGATTTTGCCGCCAAATCCACTCACCGCAAAATCAGATACTTATGGTCTCGCGTTCCCTGCGTGTTCCGCTAGCACTGTTCAACTTGGGCCTTGCGGCGCTGATGCGTGCACGAACGTGCCTCTACGCAAAATTGCAGGGCAAGCCGGCCCAGCCGTCAACGGCCAGGCCTTCTTCCTTTATCGGATACCCAAAATCAGAACTCGACGGTGGCCGAAGCCTTGAACACGCGCGGCATGCCCTGCACCAGATAGCCGCCGAGCGACGACGCCCAGTACCGCTTGTTGGCGACATTATCGACATTGAAGCGGAACGTCACCGGCTTGTCCGCGATCGCTACCACATAACGGGCGCCGAGATCGAAGCGGGTCCATTCAGGCAGTTCCAGCGTATTGGTGAGGTTCACCATCTGCCTGCCGGTCTGCATGACACGGCCGGTCAGCGTCACGCCGGGCAAGAACGCAAGATCCCACTCGACGTTGGCATTGGCGGTGTACTCAGGAACGCCAATAGCGTCGTTGCCGTCGGTCGCGCCATTGGTGGTGCGACGCTGCTTGGCATCGGTGACCGATAGACCGGCAATGATGCGCAGACCGTCCGTCGGTTCGCCGTCAAGGCTCAGTTCCACGCCCTTGTTGCGCTGCTGGCCATTGAGCGTGAACACGGTGCCGGCGCTGGTCACTTCGTTCAGCGTCTGCGGCCGATCGGTCTGGAACAGCGCAAGCGAGGCGTTGAAGCGCCCCATCGCAACCTTGCCGCCGATTTCGTACTGCACGGTCTTGTACGGTGGGAACACCTCGCCGACGTTGATCGTGCCCGCGCCCGCGACTGGGCCTTGGACAAGGCCTTCGATGCGGTTGGCGTAGATCGAAACCGTTTCGTTCGGCCGTACGACAAGGCCGACGACCGGCGTGGTGGCGCTTTCCTTGTAACGGCTCGTCCGAACGCCGGTGGTGATGTTGTAGGCGCGGTAGAAGATGTTCTGCCGGCGCAGGCCGAGCGTCAATTCCACAATCCCGTCGAACGCGCCCAGAGTGTCGGAGCCGTAGAAGCTGGTCAGACGGGTGCGGTTGGCGGGGTTGGGGTCCTCGAGATTGCCTGCGCGCAGGGCCGTGAAGGTGGGCTTGGCGACGTCCACCGGATCGTAAAGGTTGTTGCCGTTGACGGTATTGCGGCTGAACGGCCCGAATTCGTAGGCGTTGCGGTTGATGTAACGGCTCTGCGAGGCACCCACGTTGATCTCGTGCGTGATCGGACCGGTGGCGAACTTGCCGCGGATACCGGCCTGGCCCGCCTCGTTGTTGTCGTTGCGCGGAATGCTCGATCCGGTGACGAAGCCGTCGCCGGTCTGCGCATTGGTCAGCTGGAAGCCCTGATAGACGCCGCGCTCGGCCGTATCACGCGCACCGGCAGCGGCGTAGAACATGAAGTCATCGGTGATGTCGTATTCGAACTTGGCAATGCCGAAGACGTCGCGGATCGTGGTGTAGTTCCAGTCCTGTCCGTAATTGCTGTCGGCATCGGGCACATCGGGGATGGCGGTCACACCGTTCAACTGCACCATCGGGCGCATGTGTCGAACCTTGACGCGCTGGAACGCGAGATCGAGCGAAAGTCTAGAGCGATCGCTGCGCCAGTCGAACGCAGCGCCAAGCACGACCGAGCTGCGGAACTCATCGTCGATGGCCGTATCACCGCCGCGCGCAGCGCCGTTGATGCGCATGCCGAACTGGCCATCACCGCCGAAGCGGCGGCCGAAGTCGAAGGCGCCGCCAAAGTGGTCGTCCGACTGGTAGTTCACCGTCACCCGGTTGATGGGCTGGTCCTTTGCCCGCTTGGGCTGCAGGTTGACCGTGCCACCAAGCGCAGTGCCGCCCGGTGCGGCGCCGAACAGGAACGCGCTGGCGCCATTGAGAATCTGCACCTGATCATACAGCTCGGGCGAAACCAGCTGGCGCGGCGTCACGCCATACAGTCCGTCGATCGCGATATCTTCGCCGTACAGCGGGAAGCCGCGGATCACGAACTGCTCAGACGCATTGCCGAAGCCCAGCGAGGTCCGTACCGACGGGTCGTTTTCCAGCACCTGGCCAAGCGTGAGCGGTTGCTGATTAAGGATAAGCGTATCCGAATAAGCTTTGATCGCGAAAGGCACGGCCATCGCGTCCTTGTCGCCGAGCGCCCCAAGACTGCCCTTGCGGATCACCTGCGTCTCGTTTTCTCGTTGAGCGCTGACGATGATGCTGTCGTTGTCGTCGGTAGCGGTGCCGGTGCCGGCTTGGGCAAAGGCAGGCGCGGTGAGCAAGCCAGCGATCAGCGCTCCGATCGCGCACCCATTCCGAAAATCGCGAAACTCAAGCATGCTGGATAGTCCCCGTTTTGAGATGTCAGTTCCCCCTGAGGACCTGATCCGAAGTGGCATCGAGCCCGCCCCGATCGCACGTCTGCCAGCATTGGGAAAACTTGCGAACATCCAGTTTTCCAAACCATACGGGTCCAAGAGGTAATGCGACGCATTTACAGTTGCACAGGATGGTTCTGCAACGGCTATCTCGCGCCGGGTCGACCGGGCCGCAGTGTGTTATGGCGCACGACGCATATAGTTGTCCTGGTGAGGCGGCGGACAACACGGTTGCCATAGCCACGTGCGCTTCGCTAATCCGCCATGATGGACGACCGTTCGAACAGAGGCTGCTGAGCCATGCTGCGCCCTTGGCAGATTAGCCTCAGCCAGCGCATCGACGCCGCGCGTTCCGAGCCCGTTTACATGCAGATCATCCAAGCGGTGATCCGCGATATCGAGAGCGGGCGCCTAATCTCCGGCAGCTACCTCCCGAGTAGTCGCGAACTCGCGGCCGGGCTCGGCGTCAATCGCAAGACGGTGGTGCTCGCTTACGAGGACCTGATCGCGCAAGGGTGGCTGTCGTCCGCAGGCACGCGCGGCACGATGGTTTCCACCGCGCTGCCCGACCCGGCGGGGCCTGCCGCTCCGGAAGGGGGTGAGGCATCCGGTCAAGCCGAGTATCGCTTCATCCAGGGTCCCGAGCATCCGCTGGCGCTGCCCGAAGGACCGGGCATCAAGCTGGATGAGGGCGCTCCGGACGGGCGACTGTTCCCGGTGGAATTGCTGTCTCGCGCCTATCGCGGCGCCGCCCAGCGGCTCACGCGGGCCAACGGCTTGCAGTACCGCGATCCGCGCGGCGCCCCGGCCCTGCGTGAGAGTGTGGCGGCAATGCTCAAGAGCCAGCGCGGCCTGCCGGTGACGGCGGACAACATCTGCATCACGCGCGGCAGCCAGAACAGCATCTTCCTCGCCGCCAGCCTGCTCATCCGGCCCGGCGACGCGGTGATCGTCGAGGAACTGACGTACGAACCCGCCGTCGCTGCCTTCGCCGCGCGCGGGGCGAAGATCGTGCCTGTCGGGCTCGACCATGATGGCATTTGCCTTGAAGACGTGGAAGCCGCCTGCCGCCGCAACCGGGTGGCGGCGGTGTTCGTGACGCCGCACCACCAGTTTCCTACCACCGTCGCGCTGCGGCCCGAGCGACGCCTGCGCCTGCTCGACCTTGCGCGCCAGTTCGGCTTCGCGGTGATCGAGGACGATTACGATCACGAGTTCCATTTCGCCTCGCAGCCGCTGCTGCCGATGGCGGCTTATGCGCCCGGACGGGTGATCTACGCCGGATCGCTGTCCAAGCTGCTGCTGCCCGCCCTGCGCATCGGCTATATCGCCGCGCCTGTGGAAGTGATCGAGGCATTGGCGCACATCGTCTCGCTGGTCGACGGCATGGGCAATACGCTGACCGAGCATGCCGCCGCCGAACTGATCGACAGCGGCGAACTCAGCCGCCATGCCCGCAAGGTGCGCCAGATTTACGCCGGACGCCGCTCCGCCTTCGCGCAGGTGCTCGACGACACACTCGGTGACAGGGTGAAGTACGAGATGCCGCCGGGCGGCCTCGCGTTCTGGCTACGTTTTGCATCCGACGAAATTCTCGACCGGATCGAGGCCGGAGCGGCGGGCGCGGGCCTGCGCTTTGCTTCGTCACGCTCGTTCCAGACCCGCGCGGACGCGCCGCGCGGATTACGGATCGGCTTCGCCAGCCTCGACGAACGCGAAGCGCGCGGGGCGCTGGAAGCGCTGCGCCAGTTACTGGATTGACCCTGCTGGATTAACGGGGCTCGTTGGCTTCGCGCATCGCTGCCGTCAATTCCGGGTCGGCATGCCCCGCGAGGATCTGTGCCAGGCTCTCCGGCCGCTCGTCCTGACCCAGCTTGAACGTCGCGTCGCACGACAACACCCTGGCCCTGAAGGCGATGATGTGGCGGCTCATCGGCTCGTAGCGTTCGCCCATGGCGGCCACGGTCCAGCGGTCCGGGCGATCACCTTCCATGTGCGCGATCAGGCGATCGAGCGCCTCGCCGTTCTGTTCGGCCGCGAATTCCACTTCCACCTCGAGCCGGGCGACCGCATAGTTCCATGTCGGTGCCCATTGCGGCTGGGTGACCAGTTCGGGGGAGATGTAGCCTTCCGCCCCCTGGAACAGCACCAGCGCGCGGGGGTGTGCCTTCAGCGCCTCGACTTGCGGGTTGCGCAGCGCGAAGTGGCCGACAAGGGCCGCGACGCCGCCCTCGTCGTCGAGATCGGCGACCAGCGGCAGCGGCGTCGCATGGAACGAGGGCGCTCCGGAAACCACCCATGCAAGGGGATGACGAGCGACGAGGGCCGCCACTTCGGCGGCGTTTCGCGGGGACCAGGCGCTCATGCCGAAGCCGCCGTGAAGCGCTCGCGCCCGCCCACGAAAGTGCGCAGCACCTCGACCTTGGGCAGCTTTTCCGGATCGATCGCAGTCGGGTCGGCGTCGAGCACGGCAATGTCGGCGAGGAAGCCGGGCGCGATCCGGCCCAGCCGGTCGTCCTGGAAGCCCGCATAGGCATTGGCCACCGTGTAGGCGTGCAGCGACTGCTCCACCGTCACTTTCTGATCGGGCAGCCAGCCTTGCGGGTTCGCGCCATCGATGGTCTCGCGCATGACGGCGGCGTAGATGCCCTCCATCGCGCTGAGGGGCGCGACCGGCCAGTCCGAGCCGAACGTCACCGTCGCGCCGCTGCGTATCAGCGAGCCAAAGGCATACGTGCCGTTCAGCCGCTTCTCGCCGATGCGCTTGACCGCCCAGCGGCCGTCGTCGACCGCGTGATAGGGCTGGACCGAGGCGATCACGTTCTGCTTCGCGAAGCGCGGGATCGTGGCTGGCGCGATGTGCTGGGCGTGCTCCACCCGGAAGCGGCGATCGCGCTTGCCGTTCAGGCGCTCGGTCTCGGAATAGACGTCGAGGATATCGTCGTTCGCCTCGTCGCCGATGGCGTGGACGGTAACGTGCAGGCCGGCGCGATCGGCTGCGATCACCTTCTCGCGCAGTTCGGCCAGCGGCATCACGCGCACGCCGCGGGTGTGCGGGTCGTCGGTGTAGGGATCGTGGAACAGCGCCGTACGCGCGCCGAGCGAGCCGTCCACGAGCGCCTTGACGGCGCCCCAGCGCAGCCAGTCGTCGCCGCGGCCTTCGTCCTTCACCAGCGCCGCCATCTTCTCCCAGTCGCGCAGCGGCACGAAGTTGTAGAAGCGCATGTCGGTCTCGCCCTTGGCGCGCAGGCGGCGCAGGCCGTCGAAACAGTCCCAGTCGAAGGGATCGGGCACGTGGACTTGCGCGAAGCCGTGCTTCAGGCCGTGGGCGATGCCGCTGCGGAGCGAGGCTTCGACCTGCTCGGGCGTCAGCGGCGGGATCACGCGGTTCACCAGCGCCTTGGCGTTGTCCTTGACCACGCCGGTCGGCTCACCCTTCGCGTCGCGCACGATCACGCCGCCTTCCGGGTCCGGCGTGTCACGGGTGATGCCCGCCAGCCTCAGTGCCACCGAGTTGCACAAGTAGCTGTGCAGGTCGGTGCGGGGCACCGCGATGGGCGTATCCGGGCTGACCGCATCGATCCATTCGCGCGTGGGAAGCTGACCGCCGAGGCGCTGTTCGTCCCACGATCCGCCGAGCAGCCACTGGCCGGGCGCGGCCTTCACGGCGGCGGCGATCCGGGCGACGAACTCGGCGCGATCCTTCACGCTGAGCAGGTCCGGCCGGGTGAGTGCGTTGGACCCCATCAGGAAGTGGGTGTGATTGTCGGTGAAGGCCGGCAGGGCGAAGGCGCCCTTGAGGTCGATCACCCGCGTCGAGCGCGCCATGCGTGCCCTGACCGCGTCAGCCCCTACCGCGACGATGCGGTCTCCGGCGATGCCGATGGCGTCGGAGCGCCCGCCCGCGCCGCCGGTCCAGACCGAACCGCCGACCAGCGCGACGTCGAGCTGCCCGGCATTGCGTGCGGCACCGGCAGCGAAGGCATGGCGCGCGAACGCGGCTGACCCCAGCAGAGCCGCGCCCGAACCCAGAAATCGACGACGATCGAACATGACGCTCCCCTTGCCTGTGCGTGTTGCCTGTGCGTGCAGATGCCCCATTCGCCTGCACGCCCGGTCCCGCCAACATCCAATACCACACACGACCAAGGGACCAATGCGCGGGCTGGTCCCTTCGACTGGTCCCCGCATCGCCGCGGGGCATTGGTCCCCTCGACTTCCTCAAAGTGGATGTTCCTCCCGGACCGCGCATGCGCTTCACCCATTTTCAGCCGCGAGGCCCAGCCTCGTAGCATTGTCAGATCGTCCCCGAGGGCGACCGCGAACAGGGATACATTGATGGAACAGATTTTCCGCGCACGCCGCCGGTCGATTCTGGCGGGCACCGCGCTTGTCGCACTGAGCATTTCGGCCGGTCCGGCGCTCGCCCAGACCGCTGCCCAGTCAGGCGACGACAGCGCTGCATCTCCGCAGGGCGACATCGTCGTCACCGGATCGCGCATCGACCGCCCCGGCTACGAATCGCCGACGCCGCTGCTGCACATGTCGCAGGAAGACCTGCAGGTCGTGAGCCGCACCAACATCGGCGCGGCGCTGGCCGACCTGCCGCAGTTCAAGGCCTCGCAGTCGCCGCAGACCTCGGGCACCAATGCGCAGGCGGGCCGCTTCCCGGTCAACATCCGCGGCCTTGGCGAAACTCGCTCGCTGGTCCTCGTCGACGGACGCCGTCTGGTCAGCGACAACGATCTCAACACCGTGCCCTCGATCATGGTCAAGAGCGTGGACATCGTCACCGGCGGCGCTTCGGCGGCGTGGGGTTCGGACGCGGTCGCGGGCGTGGTCAACATGATCGTCGACGGCGAGTACGAAGGCGTCCGTCTCGGCGCCGAGGGCGGCATCTCGTCGCGCGGTGACGCGGGCCAGGTCAAGTTCGAGGGCAAGTACGGCACCAGCTTCGCAGGGGGCCGGGGCCACTTCGTGATCGGCGGCGAATACCTCGACAACAAGGGCATCCCCCGCAAGACCGACCGCGAGAACACGGGCCGCTTCGCCATCATCGCCAACACGCTGACGCCCGACGTCGGTTCGGCCACGCGCCTTGTCGGCGGCTATGTCACCTCGGGTCCGGCAGGCCTTCGCGGCATGGGCTTCAACCCCGACGGCAGCCTGCGCACGCCCGACATGGGCACCATCGTCGGCACCAACATGGTCGGCGGCGAAAGCACCTCCGACGACGACCGCAGCCCGCTGATCACGCCGCAGAAGCGCTACACGGCGATGGCCAAGGCGTCTTACGAGCTGACCGATACGCTCAAGCTGAGCGCTGACCTGCGCTATTCGCGGTACTACAACAGCTATACGTGGTTCGGAGATCACACCAGCAGCGTGACCATCCGGGCCGACAACGCCTTCCTGAACGACGACGTCAGGCAGATCCTTGCCGATGCGAACGCCAGCAGCTTCACGATGGCGCGCTACAATGCCGATCTTTCGTACAGCACGATCAACCTCGACCGCCGCAGCATCCAGGGCACGCTGGCCCTCGACGGGAGCTTCGGCGACGGGCGCTGGCGCTACACGGCTTATTACAGCCATGGCCAGTACCGGAACAAGATCAACACTCCCGGCTTCCTGATCACGCAGAACTTCGCCAATGCGGTGGATGCGGTGATCGATCCGGCGACGGGTCAGGCGGTGTGCCGTTCGGGCGCGGCAGGCTGCGTGCCGCTCAACCTTTTCGGCGAAGGCGCGCCCTCGCAAGAGGCGATCGACTACGTCACCGGCACCCCGCGCTCCAACAGCGTGAACCGGCTCGACACTTACGGCGTCTCGCTGCGCGGCGAACCGTTCGAACTGCCTGCGGGCCCCGTATCGATCGCGATCGGTGCGGAAGGACGCAATCTGGAAACCAGCTCGACGATCGGCGAACTGGACGCCGCCCGCGCTTTCTCGACGTTCTACTTCACCTCGCTGCAGGGCAAGTACGACGTGAAGGAAGCGTTCGGCGAAGTGGTCGTGCCGGTGATCCGCGACGTGCCGCTGCTGCGCAAGCTGGAGCTGAACGGCGCGGTGCGCGTGTCAGATTACAGCACCACCGGCAGCGTCTGGTCGTGGAAGCTGGGCGCCACCAATGAATTCCTGCCCGGCGTCATCGGCCGCGTCACCCGTTCGCGCGACATTCGCGCGCCCAACATCAGCGAACTCTACTCCAACCGCACGGTCAGCTATGTCGGCGTGATCGATCCGCAGTACACCGGCGATGGCAGCCGCAGCATTCTGGTCTACGGCGGCGGCAATGCCTCGCTCCGCCCGGAAAAGGCGGATACGTGGACGGCGGGCATCACTGCCGCTCCGCTGCGCGGCCTGACCGCCTCGATCGACTACTTCAATATCGCGATCAAGGACGTCATCACCAGCATCGGCGCGCAGGTTCTGGTCGATCGCTGCAACAGCGGTAACGCCAGCCTGTGCGATTATATCACGCGCGGCAGCGACGGCAGGATCGTCAGCGTCGCCTCGTCCTCGGTCAACCTGTCGGAGTTCAAGTCCGACGGTATCGATGCCGAAGTGGCCTATACTATGCCGGTGAACAACGACGCCAACGGGCGGGTCACCTTCCGCCTCGTCGGCACCTGGGTGAACCGCTTCACCACCGACGACGGCGTCACCAAGGTCGATTACGTGAAGTCGCAAGGCTATGCCTTCGTCAACGGCGTGCCGCGCATCCGAGCCAACGCCTCGGTCGGCTATGCCAGCGACGGCTTCAGCGGTCTGGTGCGGGCGCGCTACACGTCGGCGGGCCTGTGGGACGGTACGCGCCCGACTATCACCAACGGGCGCATCCCGGCCTATACTTACATCGATCTGCAGCTCAGCCAGAAGGTGCCCTTCGGTGACGGCCAGCACTTCGAGCTTTACGGCAACGTGTCGAACCTGTTCGACAAGAACCCGCCGCTCTACTCGAACTTCTCGCCGTACTACGACGTCATCGGTCGCTACATGACCGTGGGCGCGCGTCTGGAGTTCTGACGCGGGGGCCTTGAGGACGCACGGAAAAGGCGGCGGGTTTCGCACCCGCCGCCTTTTTCCATGCCCGCAGTTCGCGATGAGCCTTTACCACCCACCACTGCCGTCATTGCGAGCGCAGCGAAGCAATCCAGGGCGGCTCAAGACTGCCCTGGATTGCTTCG
>NZ_BAAILP010000111.1:0-40484 GCF_054589055.1 Novosphingobium sp. 11B
TACTGCCGATGGGCGGTCGGGAGGGGGAGCGGGCCGGTGCCGCTTACGAAATGCCCTTCCGGGCATTTTCGCAAAGAGCCTCTTAGAGCATCGATTCATTCACGGTGATGGTGTCGCCGGGCATGATGATCAGGGCCGGATCGCCGACGACGACCTTGCGGCCTCCGCCCCAGCTCTTGCGCAGGACGACGACGGTGGCCTTGTTTGCGCGGGGCGTGAAACCGCCCGCCTTGGCGATCGCTTGCAGCAAGGACATCTGCCCGGCGTAGGTATACTCGCCCGGCTTGCCGACTTCGCCGAGGATGTAGAACGGCCGGTACGACATGACGTCCACCGCGACATGCGGGTTCAGCACGTAGCCGCCCTGGGTCAGCTTGGCGGTGATGGCCCCTGCCATCTGGTCAGGCGTGCTGCCGGCGGCCGCGACGTCGGCGATGAGCGGCATCGTCACCGCGCCTGCGGTGCCGATCTCGTACTCGCCGGTCAGTGTCGGCTCGTCGAACACGGTCACGCGCACTTTGTCGCCGGCGTCCAGGCGCATGCCCTGGCTGGCCCGTGCGTTCGCCTCGGACACGTCGACAAGCGGATAGTTCTGAGTCGCGCATCCGGCGGTCAGCACCGTCGCCAGCAAAGCCGCGGAAATACGCGTGCAGCGGCGTGTGCGAGGCCTGAAAAGTTCCTGGATCATTTCACCCTCCTTGCGAGATCCCCGGCTCAAAGTCGGGGTGAGAGGCAATCCTATCCAAGTACCGTCGCGGTTCCATACCTCTTAGGTTGTGAAGAAAAATCAGTAAGTTCCGGGCCGATAGTCCGAAAGGGGTAGGTGGGTTTACGTCTTATGACCGTTTGCCTGCCGGGCATCGATGCCGTCACTCTGACAATCGTGATCAGTTCTCTTTGTACGGAAACGAAAAGAGATCCGGTCCTTCGGTTATCGCGACGCAGAGAGGTATCTTCCATGGATGGGAATTCGGCCGGGACTCAGGCTCGGATACACGAATCCTTCTCGGATGCGTATTCGCCGAGTAGCACCGAACGGGAGGAAGCGACACAGCTGGCGCCCATAGTGCCGGGCGCCCGCTCGCGTTGGGACTGCTGGGACTTGCTGGCGCAGCCCGATCACGTGCTGGCGCGGCCGTTCGACATCGCCATCGCCTCGCTGGCGATCATCGCCTTCCTGCCGCTGTTCATCATCGTCGCCATTGCGATCTGGGTCGACCAGCCGGGGCCGGTGATCTTCGCCCAGCGCCGGGTGGGCCGCAACGGGCGCGGCTTCCCGTGCTTCAAGTTCCGCTCCATGCAGCTCGACGCCGAGCGCAGTCTCGACGGTATCCTGCGCGAGAACCCGCATCTGCGCGCGCAGTGGGAGCGCGATCGCAAGCTGCCGAACGACCCGCGCGTCACCCGCGTCGGCCGGATCATCCGCGTCACCAGCCTCGACGAGCTGCCGCAGCTGTTCAACGTTCTGCGCGGGGAGATGAGCATCGTCGGACCCCGCCCGATCGTGGTGGACGAGATGCCGCGTTACGGGCGCTACATCCATCACTACCTTGCCGTGCGGCCGGGTCTGACCGGGTTGTGGCAGGTCTCGGGGCGCAGCAGCGTGACCTATCGCCGCCGCATCGCCGCCGACATTCGCTACACCCGCGCGCGAACGCTTGCCTACGATGCGCGGATACTGGCGGCCACCATTCCCGCCGTCGCTTCCGGGCGAGGGTCCTGCTGATGCGGTTGGCATTTGCGCCAACCGGTCTGGGGCGAAAACGCTTCCAGCGCGCCGCCGCGCTCTGGCTCACCGGATCGTTCGTGCCCGCGTTCCTGTCGGGCACCGCGCGGGCACAGGACTATCCGGTGGAAGTGCCCGAATCGGTGGTCGAGCAGACCGATGCCGAGGGCATCCGCATCGGCACGATGAAGGTGCTGCCCCGGGTCAACTTCGACCTGCGCTACGACACCAACATCTATAACCAGCGCAGCAAGATAGACGACGGTGTCGCCGTGGTGCGCCCCAGCGTCAGCCTGCAGAGCGACTTTTCCCGCCACGCCGTCCACTTCGACGCTGCCGCCGAGGGCCGCCGCTACCTCGACACCAGCGCCGAGAACAGCAACCAGTGGTCGCTCTCCGCAGGCGGGCGACTGGACTTCGCGGACCGCTTCGTGCTGGATGGCGACTTCGGCGCGGCGCGCAGGATCGAGCGGCGCGGCACCTTCGGCGACCAGTTCTTCACCGACCGCCCGGTATCCTACAACGAGTACGGCGGCGGCCTGCGCCTGTCGCGCGGCGGCGGCATCATCGAGTGGCAGATCGGCGTCAGTTCGCGCAAGCTGGACTATAACGACGCGCGCCAGAACGGGCTCCCGGTCGACCAGTCCTTCCGCGACGTCCGGCGCGATGCCGTGACCTTCCGGGTCGATTATCGCCGCTCCGACACCTTCGGTCTGTTCGTCAGGGCGACCGGCAACCGGCTGGCCTACGACATCGGCACCGGCCGCAATTCCAATGGCTTCTCCGTGGTCGGCGGCGTCAGCTACCGGATCACGGACCTGGTGACGGCGGAAGCGGCGCTGGGCTACGTCAAGCAGGACACCCGCGATCCGGCCCGCCCGGACATCGGCGCGATGGACTACCACGTCAGCGTCAAGTGGACCCCCACCCCGCGCACCCGCTTCGAACTGAAGGGCGAGCGCACGGTGGAGCGCAGCCCGCTGATGCTGGGCTCCGCCGTCCTGCAGTCCACGCTGGTCGGCAACGCCTCCATCGCGCTCGGCAGCCGGACGCTGGTGGGGATCGAGGCCGGGTTCCTGCGCAACGAATACGAAGGCTTCGACCGCCGCGAATCGCGCGTCTTCGGCGAGGCTACCGTGACCCGCACGATCTCCACCCGCATCGCCGCCTTCGTCGGCGTGAGTGCGCGGCGGCAGCGCGGGTCAGGCATCAATCCAAGGGAATACGACGGGGCAGCCGTTCGAGTGGGAGCCCGGATCGCGATCTGAGGCGCCACCATCTCCAGCGGCCGGAAGGGCAGGAGCAGACAATGAACAGTGCACACCAGATTATCAGTGCCGGTCCCGATCCGCGCGATCTTGCGCTGGCGCCCGGGCAATCGCTCATGCTGCCGTCGGCGCGCGTCGACCTTGGCGGGTCGATGGCGTTCTTCCGGCGCCGATCGGGGCTGATCGCGCTGGTCACCGGAGCGGCGCTGGCGATCGGCGCGGCGGTGACTTTCTCGATGCCGATCACGTACACGGCCGAGGCGGTCGTCAGCCTGCTGGCACCGACCGACACACCTGAGGCCGCGGCAAGCGCCGGGCGACAGGCCGGGCCTTCGCCGAACAGCTCTTACGTCGATACGCAAGTGGAGACGCTGAAATCGCGCGACCTTGCGCAGCGTGTCGCTTCCGCACTCGGCGTCCTCGACGGCAAGAGCGCGGCCCAGCAGGCCGAGATCGTCACCACTTACCAGAACAACGTCTCGGCCGTGCGCAGCGGCGAGAGCTATGCGCTCAAGGTCGCGTTCAAGGCGCCGAACGGGCAGGACGCGGCGAAAGTCGCCAACATGTACGCGCAGCAGTTCACCCAGATCGAGGTCAAGGCCGCGCACGAGAGCAACACCGAAACCGCCAAGCTGGTCGCGCCCCGGCTCGAGCAACTGCGCCAGCAGGCCCACGCCGATACCGAGCGGCTGCAGCGCTACCGCATCGCCAACGGCCTCTTGAGCACCTCGGGTGCCTCGCTGACCGAGCAGGAGATTTCCAGCTACAACCAGGAAGTCACCAAGGCCCGCGCCGAGGCGGCCGAGAGCCAGGCGCGGCTCGCGACGGCGCAGGCGCAGCTGCGCTCGGGATCGGCGGGTGACGACGTGGGCGAGGCGCTCGGCTCGGGCGTGATCGGCTCGCTGCGTGCGCGGGAATCGCAGATCGGCGGCGAGGTCGCCAACATGCAGGCGCGCTACGGCCCCAATCATCCCCAGCTCGTGCGCAGCCGGAGCGAACTCGCCGAAGTGCGCAGCGACATCAGGAACGAGATTACCCGCATCATGTCCAACCTGCAGGCGCAGCGCGATGTGGCGGACCAGCGCCTCGCCTCGCTCAGCTCCAGCCTCGGTGCGGCGCGCGGGAACCTTGCGCGCAACAACGCGGCAATGGTGGGCCTCGATGAACTGGAGCGCACCGCGCAGTCCTCGCAGGCGATGTACGAGACGTACCTCAACAGCTACCGCCAGCTGATCGCGCAGGACGGCACCCAGCGGCCGAACGCCCGCGTGCTGTCGCTGGCCGAAGTGCCGCTGCTGCCAAGCTCGCCCAACATTCCCATGAACATGCTGCTGGCGCTGGTGATCGGCCTCGGCGCCGGGCTTGCCGCCGCTTACGTCGCCGAGGCGCTGTTCCGCGGCGTGACGACGTCGGACGAAGTCGAGCAGGGACTGGGCAGTCGCTACCTCGGCGCGATCCCGCTGCTCGCTTCGGTCAGCCGCAAGTCGCGGCGCGAGGTGCCAGCGATCACGCAGGAACCGCGCTCCGCCTTCGCCGAATCGTTCCGCTCGCTGCGCACCTCGATCGAGCAGGCGGTCTATGGCCCGGCGCAGATCATAGCGGTGACCTCGGCGCTGCCCAAGGAGGGCAAGACGACGGTGGCCTCCTGCCTCGCGCAGACGCTGGCGGTGAGCGGACGCGGCGCGATCCTTGTCGACTGCGACTTGCGCGGGCGCGGCGTCAGCAAGCTGCTGCGCCTCTCGCCCGAGCATCCCGGCCTGATCGAAGTGCTGGAGGGCAAGGTTTCGCTCGCCGATGCGCTGGTGACCGGGGAATCGGGGCTTTGTGTCCTGCCGGTAAAGCCTTCCGACCTTGCCCATGACACGCTGCTGACGGGCGAGACTTTCACCCGGTTGCTGCAGGAATTGCGCGCCTGCTTCGATTATGTCGTGCTCGACCTGCCGCCGGTGCTGCCGATCGCGGCGGGCCGCACCCTGGCCGGAATGGCCGACGCGACAGTGCTTGTGGTGCGCTGGCGCAAGACGATGAAGGGGGCGGCGCGCTCGGCCCTGGGCATGCTGCCGCGTGAGAGCGTCAACGTCGTGGGCGTGACGATCAACCGGATGGACATGCGCCGCAAGCGCCTCTTCGGCTACTCCGATCCGGCCTACTTCTACCGCGAATACAAGGCCTATTACGCATGACACTGAACCTGGCCGAACCCCCGGTGGCGGGACGGCACACCCGGTTCAGCGAACCGCGCGTCGCCATCGTCCATTACTGGCTGGTGTCGATGCGCGGCGGGGAGCGGGTGCTGGAGCGGCTGCTCGGCCTGTTCCCGGGCGCGGACGTCTTCACCCACGTCTACGATGAAAGCCGGATGTCGGAGAGCATCCGCAAGGCCAACGTGACGACGACCTGGATCAACGGCTTGCCGTTCTCGCGCCGGTTGTACCAGTATTACCTGCCGCTGATGCCGATGGCATTGGAGCATCTCGACCTGACCGGCTACGACCTTGTCATCAGCAGCGAGAGCGGGCCGGCCAAGGGGGTGATCACCAGCCCCCATGCGCAGCACTTGTGCTACTGCCATTCGCCGATGCGGTATCTGTGGGATCACTACCACCTCTACCGCAAGGACGCCAATCCGATCGCCCGCGCGGCGATGCCGCTTATCTACCACCGGATGCGGCAATGGGACATGTCGTCCAGCGCAAGGGTCGACACGATCGTCGCCAACAGCAGCTTCATCCGCGAGCGCGTGCGCAAGTTCTGGCGGCGCGAGTCCGAGGTCATCCACCCGCCGGTCGATACGCGCATCTTCACCCCCAGCCTCGACGTCGATGATCACTACCTGTGGGTCGGCCAGATGGTGCCCTACAAGCGCCCCGACCTTGCGGTGGAGGCGTTCAACCGCACCGGACTGCCGCTGCTCATGGTGGGTGACGGCGGGATGCTCGCCAGGCTCAAGCGCGTCGCCGGGCCGAACATCCGCTTCGTCTCGCGGCTGGGTTTCAACGAGTTGCGGCAGGCTTATGCGCGGGCGCGAGGCCTGGTGTTCACGGCGGAGGAGGACTTCGGCATCGTCCCGGTGGAGGCCATGGCCTCGGGCCGCCCGGTGCTGGCCTATGGGCGCGGCGGCGTGCTCGACAGCGTGGTGCCGGGCGAGACCGGCCTGTTCTTCGAACGACAGACGGCGGACTCGCTGGTCGACGGGATCGAGCGGTTCGAGCGCTGGCTTCCCGAATTCGACCCGAGCGTCGCGGTGGCGCAGTCCAACCGCTTCGCGCCCGAGCATTTCGATCGCAAGATCCTTACGGCGGTGGGGCAACTGTCATGAGCTTCACTTTCGTCGGCCTCGTGCAGCTGGTGATCGGCTTCGTGCTGCTGTTCCGCTCGATGCCCGCGATGCTGCTGTTCCTGATGGCCTCGGGCCTGTTCGGCGGGGCGGCGGCGCTGACGGTTCCGGCGCTGGGCAACAGCTCGATACCGCCGATCCAGTTCGCGCTGGTCTTCGTCTATCTGCGCGTGCTGATGCCGAGCGGCGGCTATTTCGAACTGTGGCGCGACGGGGTGAAGGACAACTTCCCGCTCGTGCTCTTCACGCTCTACGGCATGGTTGCCGCGCTGGTCGCGCCGCGCATCTTCGCCGGGCAGATCGATGTCGCGCCGATGCGCTTCGATGATGCGCGTAGCCTGTTCGATACGGTGCCGTTGAAGCCGACTTCGCAGAACATCACAGCCTGTGTGTACCTCTTGGGTGCCCTTATGGTCACGTTGAGTGCCTATGTGGCGGTGCGTACGGCGGGCGGAATCGAGGCTCTGGTCAAGGGCGGCGTCGTCATCGGCTGGGTCCACGCGCTGACCGGCCTGATCGCCTCGCAGACCAAGGGCACCTGGGTGCAGGACGTCTTCGCGCTGTTCCGCAACGGCGCCTACGCCCAGCTTGATCAGTCTTATCAAGGATTTAACCGGGTGGACGGGCTTTTCCCCGAAGCCTCCGGCTGGGCCGCCTTCGCGCTCGGCTGGTTCGTGTTCAACGCCGAGTGCTGGTATCGCTCGGTCTGGGCACGCCACACCGGCACGGCCGCGCTCCTGCTGGGCGGCGTCCTGTTCCTCAGCACCTCCAGCACCGCCTACGTCGGCCTCGCCTGCTACGCCGCGTTCTTCGCCGGGCGCGCCGCATTGTTCCCGGCCGCAGCGCAGCCGCAGCGGCTCCGGCAGGCCGCTGCCGCGCTCGTCGCGCTGGTGTTCCTGGTGGCGGTGGCAATCGCGGTTGTGCCTGGAATGGCAGCGAAAATCGGGCAGATGGTCGTGCATATGACGGTGGACAAGGGGACCAGCGTGTCCGGCCAGCAGCGCCTGTTCTGGGCCATGCAGGGAGTAACCGCCTTCATCGCCTCGGGCGGTCTCGGCATCGGGCCGGGCAGTTTCCGCTCGTCCAGCCTGTTCATGGCGATCCTTGGTACGATGGGCGTGATCGGGATCGGCACTTTCGTGTGGTATCTCATCAGCGTGGTGCGGCCGATCGGCGCCACCGTGGCCGCAAGCGGGCACGAGGCGATGATCGCGGTGATGCGGGCCTGCGCGGTGACGGCGCCGATCATCCTGATCCCGGCAGCGGTGTCCTCCCCCAACAGCCACCCAGGCACCAGCTTCGCGATCTTCGCAGGCGCCGCGCTCGGCCTCAGGCGGATGATCCCGCACGTGGTGAGGAAGCCCGACCTGGCGATACTGGTCAGTCGAAAAATCTCAGGGTATCCGCCGCAAGCCGTTGCAACTGCACGATCTTCCAGAGGTTCCGCCTGATGCATTTCCGCTCGATCAACGACCTCTACCGCGATGTCTGGCGTGGCCTTTCCCGGCTGCCGCAGGACATCGACCTGGTGGTTGGCGTGCCCCGCAGCGGGATGCTGCCCGCTTCTATGGTGGCCCTCGCACGCAACCTGCCGTTGGCGGACATCGATGGTTTCGCGGAAGGTAGGCTGCTCTCCTCCGGACATACCCGGCGTGAGGAAGGGACCGCTTCCTGGTTCGCCCACGTCCTCGTTATAGACGACAGCTGCCGCACTGGCGCCTCCATACAGGAGGCGCGTGCGAAGCTGGCACACCTGGATTGCCGCATCACGTTTGCGGCGGTCTACGGCGTGCCTGGCAAGTCCGGCGGCGCCGACTTCGTGTTCGAGACTGTCCCGGAACCACGCGTTTTCGAGTGGAACGTGCTGCATCATCCGATCGTCTCGCGCTCCTGCTTCGACATTGACGGCGTGCTCTGCGTCGACCCGACCGAGCGCGAGAACGACGACGGCGCCCGCTACCTGAACTTCCTTGCCAGCGCCGTGCCGCTCCATCGACCCCGCCGAGAGATCGCGATGCTGGTGACCAGCCGGCTGGAGAAGTACCGTGCGCCGACCGAGGACTGGCTGGACCGTCACGGCGTACGTTACGGCCAGCTCCGGATGCTCGACCTCCCCGACGCCGCCGCGCGGCGGCGCCTGCGGGCACACGGCAGCTTCAAGGCGGAGGTTTACCGCGAAGCCGCCTGTGACCTGTTCGTGGAGAGCGAACTGCCGCAGGCCCGCGACATTGCGCGGCTGTCCGGCAAACCCGTGCTCAGCCTTCAGGACCCGCAGATGCTGATGCCGGGGATGATGAACCCGCAGGCGATCCGCCATACGCTGGCTCCGCACCGGTTCCGCGCGCGTGTTGGCCGGATGGTCTCGCGCGTGCTGCGAGCAGGGTAGCGGTGAAGCACCAGCCGGTGATCGATGCAGGGAGCGACGGGGCTGCGACGCCCCGCCATTCGCACCGGCGGCAGGTCTTCGTACCGGGTGACCTGCACAATCTCGGCGACCTCAAGCTGGTGCTGCAGAACCTTGCGGTTTCGCGAGGGGAGGGCGGGGCGGTGCGGTACTGGGCGCGGCTCCCCGCAGCGATCGTCAGGCAGGTCGAGGAGGCAGGCGGCGAACTCACGCCGGGCAAGCGCCTGCTTCACTTCGCGGGCCGGGCCTTCGGGACCGATCTCGTGATTGGCGGCGGCCAGATCGTGCGGGACAACGTGTCGATCGCGTCGATGTTCGGCCTTGCACTGGCCGCCGTAAGCGCACGCGCGGGCGGCGGGCGCGTGGTGACGCGGGGGCTCGGGGTGAGTGTGATCCGTTCACGCTCCCGGCGTTTTCTCTGGCGCATGGTGTTGCGCCGCTGCGCCGTGGTGAACGTGCGCGATGCGGCTTCCGCGCGTAATCTGGCCGATCTGCTGCCGGGCAAGGCGGTGGCGATCCTTGCCGACATGGTGTTCCTGCCGACCGGCGCCTATGTCGAAGCCAAACGCGAGCCGGTCGCGCGCTGGATCGTGGTGGCGCCTTGCGACGACGGCAGCGAGCGCCGCTCGCTTGACGGCGCGGCGCTCGATGCGGTGCTGGATGCAGCTCAGGCGGCATTGCCCGACGCGCGGGTCGCCATTGCCTGCCACGACCCGCGCGAATCGATGGACAAGGCGTCCGCTGCCCGTCTCGCAAGCCGTTGGCAGGGGCGTGAGCCCCATGTCTTCGACAGTTTCGAACTGGAAACCCTGACGCAGCTCTATCGCGACGCCGCTCTGGTGGTGACGAACCGGCTGCATTCGCTGATCTTCGCGATCCTTGCCGATGCGCCCGCGCTGGCGATCGAGGACGGCACGGCCAAGGTCCGTGTCGTGGCCGACGACTTCGCGATTCCCCTGATCGGCCGTGAGGAGGCGGGCAAGGCCGGAGCCAAAGTCGCGGCGGCGTTGGCGTTCGATGGCGCGGCCCGGGCGCAAGTCCGGCAGGAACTCGGGCGCCGGGCGGCGCTCAACCTCGATTGATGCCCGAAAGGGCTAATCCCGCTGCGCCGCCGCTCGCCCGCCGTGGCACTTTCCGTCCAGGCGGGGAGACGGCATCACGGCACCGTGCAGTATCCCGCTGCCTCGACATCGGCGCGGCCGTCAGGCCCTGCACGATTCCCGGTGGTCCGGGTGATGCGCGCGATGACGGCGATCGTCGCAGCTGTCGGCCTGTGCTCCTATGCACTGCCTGCCGCCGTGCGCACGCCGGTCTCCGTGGCGGCCCGATCCGGGCCGGTGATGCTCCGCAATCCGGTCGTAAAGCCGCCGTTCGGTTCCGCCGCGCCGGCCGCCGATACCGCCGGTTCACCCGAGGCAGCGCACCTGCTCAATGATGCGCGGCGTTTCGATGCGCGTCCGGGCCTCGCGAAGCCCTTCGCCTTCGCGGGCGGCGAGCAAGACCATCTGCGGGCGCTGACCTGCCTCGCTGCGGCGGGCTGGTACGAGGCGGGCGACGATGCCGCCGGGGAGCGTGCGGTGATGCAGGTGGTGCTCAACCGCGTGCGCCACGGGGTCTACCCGGCGAGCGTGTGCGGCGTGGTGTTTCAGGGGTCCGAACTATCGACCGGCTGCCAGTTCACCTTCACCTGCGACGGCGCGATGACGCGGCGGCCAGCGCCCGAAGCCTGGCGGCGTGCGCGGGTTCTCGCAGCGGCGGCGCTGTCCGGAGCGGTGGACCCGGCGGTGGGCGATGCTACGCATTACCATGCGGACTACGTCTATCCCTACTGGGCGCCGAGCCTCACGAAAGTCGCGCAGGTCGGCGCGCATGTGTTCTACCGGTTCGCCGGAGGGCATCTTGTCCGCCCGAATGCGCCGGAGCCCGTGATCGAGCGGCTCGGGGCACTCATGGGATCGGAACAGGCAGAAGTCGAAACCACCGCAGCGTCCTTGCCTACCGTCACGGAGCCCGCATTTACCGCCGCACATCCGTCCGTCATGGCAGGGAACCCCGGCGGTGTTCAGGGTGATGCGATACTCCTCGCCATCGATCCGGCGACACCTCCGGGACGGTGGGCAATGGATGCGCTCTCCCGCTGCGCGGGCAAGGCCAATTGCCGTGTCGTTGCCTGGCCCTCTCCCGCAATGCTGGAGGCCAACCGCCTGCGGTCGCCGTTCCAGCGCGACCTTCCGGTCTTCGTCTTCATCCGCGACCCGGCGAGCCACCGCGACCTGGCGCTGTGGGATTGCTCCGCCGTGACCCGTCCGGATATGCGGCAATGCCTGCCGCCCGACCGCGTCGCCGTCCAGAGACTGCTCCATACTCCGCTTTAAGGTTAAGAAACCGTCAGATTTCCTGCTCCCGTGCGGACCGGCGCAAGCCCGGGGCCGCGCGTCCCGTTGCGCCTTCCGGAGGGTATGATCGCCCGATATGCGGCCGATCCGGATTCGCCCTCTGGAGCAACGACAATAATGTCCGAATACGGTTTCCCTCTCTCTCGACGTCACCTGATCGGCGCGCTTGCGACCGCTCCCCTCCTTCCTTCCATCGCACGGGGCGCTACCCCTTCCATCAGCCGGCTGATGGTGCAGGGGCGTCCGCAGGACACCCAATCGCCCTACAAACTGGCTAACATATTGCCTGCGCTCGACAAGCTGGGCGGCGTGCGCAAGATGCGCTGCCGCGAGCCTTACAGCGGAACCGCAGGCTGGGCGACTTACGTGGGCCTCGCAAGGGCGGGCGTGCGGTTCTGCTTCACGCTTTCGGTGCGGGACATCCGCAAGAGCATCGCCGACATGAAAGCGTTCGTGGCGACCGTTCCCAATTCGATCTTCGCCATCGAGTTTCCCAACGAGCCGGATCTCAATCCGGTCACCTACAATGGCGTGACCGACAAGCGCATGGGCTTCCGCACCGGTAATGCACCGGCCCTGATGGCGTTCATCAAGGACTTCCATGCCGCCATCAAGGTGGACCCGGTGCTGCGCTCGA
The DNA here is from genome assembly GCF_054589055.1 of Novosphingobium sp. 11B. Lineage (NCBI taxonomy): Bacteria > Pseudomonadati > Pseudomonadota > Alphaproteobacteria > Sphingomonadales > Sphingomonadaceae > Novosphingobium > Novosphingobium sp. 11B. Next base: position 11,769 of record NZ_BAAILP010000111.1, read on the forward strand.
TCCCGCTGGTCGCCAGCAACGACTTCATGCAGGCACAGCAGGCGCCGTACACCGACTTGGCCAATTCCCACATCTACCCGACGCCGCCGTCCGACGTCGCCGGGCGCGTGGCGGGGTTCAAGCAGAAGGTGGTCGAGAGCAAGACCACCCAGGGCATCATCACCGAGTGGGGCCGCACGACGGGGGGAAGCGCCAGCAACAATACCTCGCCGCCGGTCACGATCGCCCAGCAGGCGACGTTGCTGGCGTCCGACGTCAAGACCGCGATGGCGCAGTCCTACGTCCACACGATCAGCATCTACGAGCTGTTCTGCTGGAAGGGCACGAGCGAGATCACCAATTTCGGCCTGTTCAACACCGACCTGACACCGCGCCCGGCGGTGGCGGCGATCCGTTCCGCGGTAGGCGCGTGAGGATCAGGCCCCGGTTATCGCCGGGGCCCTTCGCCCTTTCCTGAAGCGGGCGATCGCGGTGCGTGCGAGGCCGAGCAGTTCGGCCTCCGCGCCCGCGCTTCGCCCGCTGCCGATCCACAGCAGGTGGAGCATGCCGAGGTAGGTCAGCGCGCCCAGGGGTGCGAGCACGGCGATGCGTGCGATGGGCATCGCACCGACTTGCAGCAGTTCGTGATCGGCCGCCAGTACCGCCGCCGCCATCACGACCACGGCCAGGATGGTACGCCGATGCGCCTTCATCTGATCGAGAATGGGGAGTCCGGTCAGCTTCGTGACGAGCGCGGACGTGATGAACAGGCCCAGCACCGAACTCAGCAGCCGTCCCCAGACCAGCCCCATCAGGCCCCAGCCCATAAGCCCGACCGTCACGCAAGGGACGCGCAGCGCCAGTCCCCAGACGTCGCGCACGAAGAGCGTGCGGGTGGCCCCTTCGGCCATGGCCAGGGGGCGCGATCCGGTCACCAGCGTCTGCAGCGCGTAGCTGAAGCCGATCACCTGGATCAGCGGCACCGTTATCAGCCATTTCTGCCCGAGCGCCACGCGCACCATCGGGTCGGCGAGCAACATGAAGCCGACCGCGATCGGCAAGGCGACGATGCCGATCGCGCCTTGCGCGGTCTGGTAGGCGGTGCGCAGCCGGGCCCGGTCGCCCTGCATGCGGGCGAAGCTGGGAAACAGGGTCTGGACCAGCGGCGTCGTCGCCTCGCGGCTCGGGATGGCGGAGACGTTGTCGGCCATCGAATAGGCGCCCAGCTGCGCGGTCGGCAGGAACAGGCCGATCACCAGCTGATCGAAGCGCCAGTTCACCACGTTCATCACCTGGCCGAGGAACAGCCAGCTGGAGAAGCCCAGCAGGTCACGTGAACGCGAGAGGGTGAAGCGCGGCCGGTAAGGCACGACGAGGTAGCTCAGCACCGTACCCAGCGCGCCGCCGATCGCCGATCCCACCACGATAGCCCAGTAGTTGCGCAGCCACAGCGCCAGCCCAACGGAGATCGCCAGCGCCGACAGCTTCTGCACGATCTGCAGCATGATCATCGGCCGGAAATTCATCGCCCGCATCCGCAGCGAAACGAGCGGATTGGTGAGCCCCGCCAGTGCGCCGGTGATGCCCGACAGCACGAAGAGCGGCGCCAGCCTGTCGTCGCCGTAGAGCCGGGCCAGCGGTTCGGACGCCAGCGCGAAGCCGCCGGCAATGAGGGCCGCGCGCAGCAACGACATGGTCCAGGCGCTGTCGATGTGCGCGGGCGTCACCTCGTCGCGCTGGATGAGGGCCGATCCGACCGAAAGCTCGGTCAGCGCGACCAGTACGCCCAGCACCGTCGTGCAGATGGCGACGAGGCCGAAGTCCTGCGGCGTGAGCAACCGCGCCAGCACGACCAGCGCGCCGAGATTGGCGAGGTTGGTGGCTATTCGCGTTGCCCCGAGGGCTGCGGCGCCGCGCGCTACACCGACCTTGCTCATGCGGCGCTGGCCGGGCGTGGCTGGCGCAGGTCGTCCCAGATGCCGCGCGTGGTGCGCCAGCCGACCGCCAGAGCGCGCTTGCTGGGGGCCTGAAAAAACGAGCGCAGGATCAGCCACAGCGCCGCGCCGTTGCTGCCGAAGCGGCGCTTGATGTCGGCTTCCACCAGCTTGTGCTGTGAGTGGATGCGCGCCCGTTCGCCCGCACGCTCGACGTCGGCGAGGAGGTTGGCGAAGATGGCGCGGTGGCCGGAGAGCACCTTGTTCATGTTGGTCGTGATCCGCTCGTGCGGGCCACAGTTGAACCGCACCAGCGGCAGGCGCGCAACCCCCATGGGTCCGATACGGCGCAAACGGAACCACAAGTCCCAGTCCTGGCAGCTTGGCAGCTCCGGATTGAACCCGGTTGCCTCCTGCAGCGCCGATCGCCGGATCACCGCGCCCGACGTGCTGCCGAGGCCATTGGCGCAGCGCAAGTCGAGCAACGAGGGGTTGTCGCGCGGCCGGTGGATCTTCTCCACCTTGATGCCGACGAGGCGAAATCCGCAGAACAGGCCGACCAGATCGGGCCGTTCTTCCAGCAGTGCGAACTGGCGCTCCAGCTTATCCGGCTCCCACGCATCGTCGGAATCGAGGAAGGCGACCCATTCCGAGCGCGCCCGTGCGATCCCGGCATTGCGCGCGACATTGGCGCCGCCGTGCTGCATCTCGACCAGTTCGATGGCCGGATCGTCCTGCGCCAGCGTGCGGACCCATTCGATCGTGCCGTCGGTTGAGCCGTCGTCGACGATGAAGATCCGCGCGACTGGCAGGGTCTGCGCCTTTATGCTGGCGATGGCCTCGGGGAGCAGGTCCCGGCGGTTGTAGGTCGGGATCACCACGTCGATGGTCGGGCCTGCGTGCTTCATCGCGGCTGTCCTCCTGAAACCTGTTTGATGACGTCCATCAGGCCCGAGCCCGCCGCCTTCCAGGTGAAGCGCGCGGCGCGGCGGCGACCCTGCGCGATCTTGAAGGCGCGCAGGGCGGGATCGCTGCGCAGGCGCACGATGGCCTCGGCCCACTCGTCCGGGCGGTCGGTGCCGGCGTAGATCGCGGCGTCTCCGCAAGCCTCGGGGATCGCGCCGGCCGGGCTGGCGACCACGGGGCAGTCGCACAGCATCGCTTCGAGCGGGGGGAGTCCGAAGCCTTCGGTGCGCGAGGGAAACAGGATCGCCACCGCGCCGCCGAGAAGACTCTTGAGTTCGCCGTCATCAGGGCGTCCGGCAAAGATCGTGCCCTCGGGCGGACGGAGCCCCGACGCGGCGAGCGCCTCGCGCTGCGGGCCGACGACCACCAGCCGGGTCGGGGCGGCCGCGCCGGAGGAGAAGGCGTCGAAGACGACCGCGTTGTTCTTGTAAGCCTTGGGGCTGCCGAACAGGACGGCGTAGCTCCCCGGTATCAGGCCAAGGCGTTCGCGCAGGCCGTTGTCCTCGGCCGCGTCGAGGATGTGGTCGGCCCCGTTGGCGATGACGCGCGTGCGCCCCTTATCGGCGATGGCATGCTGGTGCAGCAGGCGGCGGGAGAATTCCGAGACGGTCAGCGTCGCCTTGCTCGATCTCCCCAGCAGCGGCGTCAGCCAGCGATAGCCGATCCGCTGGCGGGCCGGATAGCCGCAGTCGGAGAACAGGAACTGCACGTCATGGATCATCGTGATCTTGTTGCGGTGGGCGATCGGCGCGAGGTTGGCGAGGTTCACCAGCACCCCGTCGCGGCTCGCCAGCGGCAGGATGACCTGTTCCCAGAACTGGTCGGTTCGCGCGTAGTCGCGTCGCTCTATGGCTTGTAGTGGCGGCACCCAGTCGGCTTTTGTCGCCGTCATCAGATAGGCGCGGGGCCGGTGTTCAAGGGGGATCAGCGCCAGCATGCGGTCACACTCGCGGATCAGCCGGTCGGCGACGCGGTGGACGCCGTTCAGCCCGCCGGAATAGAATTTGCCGTTGAAGTAGATGGGGCGCGGCATGGTCACATCGTCTCGACCCGGCGCGGATCGATGCGGCCGGTCATGAGGTCTCGAAGCGCGATGAGGTTGCCCAGCAGGCGCCCGCGCCGGTCGATGTGCGGTTCGGGATAGAAGCTGCGCAGCGCGTTCGAGGCAAGGTTCTGTACCAGCAGCCGCTGGCCGAGGTTGGGCTGCATCGTACCCTTGCGCCACAAGTGGACGAGGTTGGCGACTTGCGAATAGCCCAGCCGCTTGCCCGGCGACCGGGCGCTGCGGGTGCCGAGGTGGATGCCGGTCAGCCGATCGCCCGACACCAGCCTGCCGCGCTTGCCGAGCTGGTGGGTAAAGTCGATGTCCTCCTGCCAGCCGTAAAGCGGCAGCGCCTCGTCGAACCACAGCCTGTCGATAGCCGAAGCGCGCACGGCCATATTGCAGCCGTAGAGCGCCTGTCGCGGCCGGAGCGGAGTGAAGGCGGGCAGGGTGTGGCCGTCCAGCCTCAGCGCTGCGGCGTCGAAGGGGATTTCCTCGCCGTGGATGCCGTCGGCCAGCAGGTCCCCGGTCGCCCCGACGATGCCCTGGTCGGCGAACGTCTCCTCGATCACCGCGAGGTAGTCGTTATGGACGACGAAATCGTCGTCGAGGAACACTATCACGTCGGTCCTGTCGCTCAGGTAACGCAGGGCCGCGTTGCGCTGGCGGCACAGGCCCTTGTCTCCTAAGATCACGCGGGCGGGCATGCGTGCCCGATCGATGCCCGCCACGTCGTCCGGTCCGGTGGCCGAGACGAGGATGCCGTCGGGCAGGCGGCTTTGCTCGGCAATGCGGTCCACCGTGCGGGCGAGCAGTGCGGCACGGCCGACGGTGGCGAATACGACGTGGATGCGCATGAGACTATACTCCCCCGGCCGCGCGGCGGTCGCGGAATGGCAGGATGATGGCGGTCGGGGGGCTTTCGGGGGCGTCGCTCACGCTGCGCCGCACTGCCGCAAAAAGGCCGGAGCGGCCGTCGTCGAGGAGCCCGGCGTAGCCATCGAGCAGGGCATCGATCCAGCGATTGGGGGACAGCGCGAGGGCGCGGGTGGCGCGGTGCGCGTTCTCGCTCATTTCGCGTGCCCGCGCGTCGTCGGCGAAGATCGCACCGAGACCGGCGGCGAAGGCGCCCATGTCCCGCGGATCGACGGCAAGGCCGGCGCCCGCCGCTACGATGTCCGGCGCGATCAGCGCATCGCGTGAGGCGATGACGGGCAGGCCGCTCCACAGAGCTTCCACGGCGGCGAGGCCGAACGGCTCGATATGGCGGCTGGGCATGACGACTACTCGGGCATCGCGGGCGAACTGGCCGATTTCCGAAGGCTTGCGGCGGCCGAGCCAGGCCATCTCCGGGTAACGGCGGCGCAAGTCGGCAAGCATGTCGCCGTCGCCGATGGCGGTCAGCCGCACTCCGGCGCGGCGGCAGGCTTCGGCCGCCAGGTCTATACCCTTGGTCGCTTCCATGCGGCCGACGAACAGGACGCCCCGGTTCTCCTCGGCGGGTATGCGCTCGGGAGTCCACGGGACGACCGGATTGGGCAGTACCGCCATGTCGCGCTCCGTCAGACCGGAGCGCGCGAAAAATCCGGCCATGCCGCCGTGGATCAGCAGCACGGGAGGCGGCTGGTCACCGATGACGCCGTTCTGGATGCCCTGCCGGGCGCTGCGCCACAGCTTCGATACCTTGCCGCGCCGGTCGCAGGCGGAGGTAAGGCAGGCCGCGCTCATCGGCGTGGCGGGGCAGGGCGCGTCCCGGCCGAAATGGAACATCGCGCCATTGGGGCAGGTGAGAAAGAAGTCGTGCGCGTGGACCAGCATGCGCTCGCGGACTGGCCGCATCGCTGCGAACAGCGCGGGCGAGAGGATCTGCGACCAGCCGTGGATATGATAGACCGTTCGCGGGGTGTCGTGGCTGGCGATCCATTGCGCCACCATCGCCGCTGCCGGGCGATTGTAGAGGCCGTGCACCATCGCCTTGGCGCGGCTGCCCTCCAGCAGCCGCCCGTGGCCAAGGGCAACGACCTCGATGCCATCGGCCTCCAGTTCGGGATTGCCTGCGGACCCGCACAGCAGTGTCACGTTCTGTCCGCGCCGCGCGAACTGCACCGCTGCCTCCAGCGCAAGCTGCGAAGCGCCGCCCTTGGCGTGGGCAAGGTCGTTGATGATGACGATGCGGTCGATCATCCGGCCACCGCAAGCTGGCCGGTCAGCGCATGAATGGCATCGGTCGCGCCTTGCAGCAGGTCGGTATGGACTTTCTCGTCGACGCCCTGCTCGATGGCCGTCACCGCAAGGTCGGCGACGTGCATCGGGCTCGTCTCACGCGGGTCGATGACGAAGGCGCCGCGTTCGGTCAGTTCGAAGAAGCTGCGCAGCTTGCTGTCCCAGGCAAAACCTATCGTCGGTACCCGGTAGGAATAGGCGACGATGCAGGCATGGAGGCGATGGGCGAGCACGCAGTCGAAACCGGACAGGGCATGGGCAAGTTCACGCGGCTCGGCGAAGTCGGGGGCGAAGTCGATGCCCGGCTCGCGGCCGATCCGGGCCTTCAGGCGGTCGCGGAACAGGCGGTCCTCCGGACTGCCGTTGGTGAACAGGACGACGTCGCGCCGAAGCGCCGTCAACTGGCGCGCCACGGCGCGCATCCATGCTTCCAACTGCCCGTCGTCGTGGGCACCCTCGTGATGAAGGCGCAGGGCGATAGGGGCTGTCACGCAGAGCCCGACGCGCGGCGGACCGGATATTCTCGGTGTACCGTAATGCCGGGCGCTGAGAAGGCCGGGGTCCGGTGCGATCGTGGCCGGTCCGATGCCTTGCGTGCCCATGGTTGCGCGCCAGGTTTCGGCGGAGAGGTCGTCGCGAACCGATATGTGCAGCAGGCGCGCCGCCCGCAGTTGCTCGGCCAGCCGTGTGCGTCCGGCGGTGGACCATTCCGCAGAGACGCCGACGCTTGCGATCGCCACCGGCAGTCGGCGGGCATTGGTCAGCTTGAGGGCTTCGGCGATCTTTACCGGAAAGTTCTGGTCGACATCCTGGAACAGCGCACCGCCGCCGATGATCACGCCGTCGCAGGCGGCCAGCGCCGTCTTCCAGCGCGGCGCAAGGCGATAGCGTACCAGCACCAGCAGCAGAGCGGGAACGAGCAGGGCACGCAGACCGGCCGGGAGGCGCTCGATGATCGATAGTGCAGTCGTACGGCGGCGCCCATGAGCGGCGCTGAAGCGGGTGCGCCCGGCGAGGTCGATCGAAACCGGCTCCATGCGCGGCCGGGCGCGGCGCAATTCGCCTTCCAGGCATTCCGCGATGATCCCGTCGCCCAGGTTCGGGCTGTACTTGACGTTCAGTATGGCGACGCGGGCGGCCGCAGGGGTTTCATCGGCGGAATGGTCGATGGTTTCCTCCGGCTGATCGGGGGTGTCTGGCGGATTCGAGAGGTGTTGAGCGTCGCGCGGATCGTCGAGCATCAATCGTTCGGCGGCTTCCATGGACGATCCTGTTTCCGGTTGCGGACAGACTGCATCCCGCGGCGCGGATCGGACGACCGCGACTGCACTGCAACAAGGCCAAGAGTATGAAATCGCAGCGCTCTGGCGAAGAGGTGCGAATGGGGGGCTACCGAAGGGGTAGGGCGGGGCACGGTGTGCGGATGGTCAGGACAACGGCCTGCCGTATTCTACCAGATCGGCCAGCGCGCGTAGCTGCTCGGGCAGTTCGGCGGACAGTCCGAAGCACTCGTAGAAGTTCACCGTAGCGCCCAGCATGGCGACCGCGACGGTGCTGGCAGGCAGCCCACGCTCCGCCAGTCGCGCGTAAGTGGCGGCGAGTTGGTGCGACACGGGCGCGAAGTCGCGGTAGTCGATGTCGGCGCTGGTACGCGCGAGGCGATCAAGGCAGTCCCTGACGGTGTCGCGCTCGGTTTTTGAAGTATCGTGCATATCGACCCCTTCGAAAATCCGTCTTGTGAATCGGAAAACCAAGGGACGCGCCGCGTAGCTGCGCCCACTGCGTTGTATCGGGTCATCAATTGTCCGAAGCCAATTCTATGAAGTCGTCATCATTTCGCGCCGCCCGAGGCATCGCACTAACCCTTTGGAGGGAGACGGTTTACCCCAACTGCGCGAAAGGGTTGCTGCAGGGGTTGTCCGCGAAGAGCCCGTGGTACTCCAGATGGCCGGGATCGTCGGACCCGTCGTGCCTGGTGGCGAGGACGAACTCCGTCAGCAGCTTGCGGTCGAAAGCATCGAAGCGCTCCGCGATCCCGGGTTGCCGCAGCGCGAACCACCTGGCGCCGCCGAAGACTTCCAGCAGGTGCAGCGCCCCGGCTTCCATGTAGCCCAGATACCCGTGGCGGGCGCCGAAATCCTTCGCGAAAAGGGCGAAGTCGGCGTCGCTCATGGTGAAGGGGCCGGCCAGGCGGTGGAGGACGGCGCGCAGCGCAGCGCCGCTACCGCCGCGGGCGACGAGCCCCGCGACCCCGCCGGTGATGCCGACGCCCGCAATGCCTATGCCTGCCAGCGCGGTGCGGCGCGTGATTTCGGTCATGCCAGCACCTGCCGCGCGGCGCGGATCGACATGGCGGCGACCGTCAGGCTGGGGTTGCTGGCCGAACAGGTCGGAAATACGCTCGATCCCACGACGACGAGATTGCGCAGCGTGTGATGGACCTGTCCGCCATCGACCACGGAATCGCCCGGGTCGGTGCCCATGCGCAAGCTGCCTTGCAGATGGCTTTCAGTCGGCCGGACGGAGCGGCGCTCTATGCGCTCCACCGGAATGCCGGACAGGATATCGGGGAGTTGTTCGAAGGCCCGCTCGGCGCCCGCCACTGCATAGGCTCCAGGTTCGCCGCCGACGACCTTGGCCCGTCCGTCAGTATCGATCTCGACCGCGCATCTTTCGTCCGGCAGTTCCTCGGCGACGATGACGATCGGCAAGCTCTGACGCCAGCGGCCCGGCTCCGTCCTGAAGCCGAATTTCCAGCGATTCTCGAAATAGAGCAGCGCTGCGCCGGACGTCTTGCGGAACGGGCCGTCGTAGGCGCCATAGTCCAGGCCTGTGGTGATCGTGCTGCCATCGAAGTTGTCGATCCCGTCGAGCATGGCTTCTACCTCGATGCCGTAGGCTTCATGCAGGCCCTTGCCGACCGGCCCCTGCTCGATTCCGGATCGCAGCAGGATGGCGGGCGAGTGGATGGCGTTGGCGCCCAGCACGAAAAGGTCGCCGTGCACCGTGAACTCCCGTCCCCCGGAGCGGAACTGCGCCGAGCGCACCACCCCGCCGGAAGCGTCTAGATGGGTGACCTCGGCGCCCGGGCAGACTGTGACGGAGGCGTGCTCGAAGGTGTCCATCAGCCCGTTGTTGGCGGTGAACTTCGCATCGACCGGACACAGCGAGCAGCGATGGTTGGCGCAGCAGGACGGCCGGGTCGCCGTCGCCACGCGGGCGCGGGCGGTCGGCATGACGAAGTGGAGATCGGGCCGGGCACGTTTCAGCCGGGCGTCCGGCGTCGAGGGATGATGCGGCGGCTGGGGGAAGGGCCGCGAGCGGGGCAGGACCCGGCCCATCGCCTCGTCGCCGGAGATGGCCATGATCTCCTCCGCCTCGCAGTAGAACGGTTCGAGCTGCGCGTAGTCGAACGGCCAGTCGCGTGCCGTCCCGTACAGCGAGTGCAGCCGAAAGTCGCTCGGGTGGAAGCGGGGCGTTTGCGCGAACCAGCAGTTGGTGCCGCCGCCGAAGCCGATCGTGAAGTTCCACGGATGATCGCCGGTATTGGCGAAGGTCGACCCGGGCGCGATACGGCTTTGCCTGCCGTCTTCCCACTGGTCCGCATGGCTGCGGATTTCGCCCCATTCCAGCACCAGAACCCTACCCGTGCGCGCGTGGCGCAGCGCTTCGTGGAGAAAGAAGCCGGAGCCGAAGCCGGAACCGATGACGACCGTATCGAAGTGATGACCGGCGATATCTTCCGCGCGGACCTGCGTTTGCAGCCTGGTCATGCAGGCGTGCCCGTGTCCGGCGCGGCTACGCTATTTACGAAGTGAGGGACGATCTTCGGTCCGGACCTGTCCACGATGTGTGCATCCTTGTCGAAGTACCGCAAGTCGATGAAATGAATTGCTTAGGAAAGTTTCCATAGTTCTGTCGGCCTCGCAAATGGACATGATTGATTAATCCGATCGGATAGCGGGTTTGGCATTTGGACAAATCACAAATTAATCTCGGCATTCTCACTCGAGAAATTGCGAGCAGCTTCGGCTGCGCAAATTGGGGGTAATCCCAATGGTGCAATTGGAGCAGTCGCCCGGATGCGCGATTTTGTCTGGCCAGACACAAGGCGGCAACATGGGGGCATGTAGTGGCGAGCCAGGCATTGATCGACGCAAATCCAGGCATCGGCGTTTCCCATGCTCCGCGATCGCGCGGCGCGGCACCGTCGCGCCGCCTGTTCATCAATGGCCGCTTCCTCGTCCAGCAGGCGACCGGGGTACAGCGCGCGGCCCGCGAGATCACGGTCGCGCTGGACCGGATGCTGGGCAGCGGGGGTATCGTCGCCGACGTAACGCTGCTGGTGCCGCCGGGACCATGGGTCCAGCCCCTTTCCCTGGATCACATCAGGGTCGAGACGGTCGGTCGCCACACCGGGGTGCTGTGGGAACAACTCGACCTGCCTCGCCATGCCCGTAGCGGTACTCTGCTGTGCCTGGGCAACAGCGCGCCAGCGCTGGCGCTGATCGGGCGCGAGGCCGACGTCGTGGTGATGATCCATGACGTCTCGTTTCTCGACCATCCGCATGCCTACAAACTCACGTACCGTGTGGGTCACCGGTTGATGCTGCCGCTGCTGATGCGCGGCGCGCGCGCCATCGTCACGGTTTCGGAAACCGAGCGCGAGCGGCTGGCACGGCTGGCTCCGGCTGCGGCGCCGAGGATAAGCGTCGCGCCCAATGGTGGCTGGAGCGCCGATGTCGTGCCATCCTCCGGTCAGGGGAAAGTAATGCCGCCGCCTGGCTACGGGCTCTACGTCGGCTCGCTGTCGCACCGGAAGAATTTCGCGCGCACGCTGGAGGCCGCCATTCGCCTTGCGCGTGAGGACGGGCTGCATTTCGTCTTCGTCGGCTCGTCGGGCAGGGTGCTGCGCCGGCCGCGATGCGAAGTGCCTGCCGATGTCGCGGGCCAGATCCACTTCGTGGGCCAGGTGAACGATGCCGCCAGTCTTGCGCGGATCTACCGTGACGCGCGTTTCCTGCTGTTCCCTTCGCTTTACGAAGCGTGCCCGCTGCCGCCAGTCGAGGCCGCGCATTTCGGCTGTCCGGTGGTGGTCTCCAACATCCCCTCGATGTGGGAGCGCTGCGGGCGGGGGATGACCTATTGCGACCCGCTGTCGGTCGATTCCATGCTGCGTGCGGTGCGCAGCGTGCTGCCGGATTCCGCGTGGCGAGACCGCGCGATCGCAGCCGGACATATGATGGCGCAGCGTCGATGCTGGCAGGATCAGGCGGCCTTGATCTGCGTCGCGGCACTGGGCGCGAATTGTCTTGCGGACCGGGCCTTGGGGGGTGGGGCCACGGTGGCGGCGGCGGAGTTTCAAGGCTCCGTCGCCGTCTCAGTCTGACCGGGTTCAGGCCGTAGCGGGCACCGAAGCGCAGTCCGGGAACGGGACATCCTCCACGGCTGCCGTGCGGAGCCGTTCCGTCTTGATCACCGCCACCACGCGGGCGATTTCCGCCGATGCCAGCCCGGAACCCATGGGCAGTCCGAGCAGTGAGCCGGAAAGGCTTTCGGTGACCGGCAATGCGTCGCGGGGGGCATCGGCGAGGTGGTCGTGCAGGTGCAGGCCGCGACCGTACCAGAACCGCGTCTCGACGCCCGCTAGGTCCGTTGCCGATTGCAGGGCTTCGGCCGTTGCCGCATCGGTGCAGCGGTGGATCACGTAGTTCGATGCGACATGCGGCGTCGTCAGCAGGTCTTCGGCGGGCAGCCCGGCCTGTGCGAACGCTGCCTGATAGGCCCTTGCGGCGCGCCCGAAATCGGCGCGCTTGGCCGACCAGCCGTCGAGTTCGGCGAGGGCTACGGCAGCGTGATACTCGCTCATCTTGCCGTTCAGGCTGGCGCTCTGACTGTTGCGCGATCCCATGAAGCCGAAGTTGGTCGCCTGCGATGCCTTGGCGGCCAAAGCCGGATCGGGCCACAGGACGCAGCCTCCTTCGCCGCAGCCGAAAGCCTTGGTGGCATGGAAACTGAGCGCGAGCGGTACTCTTGCGTCGCATGTCATCGCGCCGTCGGCGACGGCCTCGATAGCGGCGGCGGCGTCGATGACCACCTTCACGCCGGTATCGCGCTGGAACTGCGCCCAGCGCGCCACGTCGATCGCGCGGCCATAGGCGCTGACCGGGATCACCACGCCGAACCGTTCGAGCAGAGGGTGATCGGCCAGCCGGTCCGGGTCGAGCGTCCAGCTCTCTTCGCAGACGTCGGCAAGATAGGGCTGGTAGCCGCACTGGCTCGCCCCCGCCGCCGTCGCCACGAACGTATAGGCCGGGCATACGGCGTAAGGGCGCTCCGCGGTCGCGGTCCCTGCATGCGCCATGATCGCGGCGACGAGCGCCGCAGTGCCGGAACTGGCGGTGACGACGCTGCCGTCGACCAGCCCGAAGGACGATTGCAGGCGCGTCTGCAACGACCTGACCAGCGGTCCCTGGTTGGAATACATGCGGGCCTGGTCGATCTGGCGCAGATAGGGCGCCACCGCATCGGTCGTGGGCAGGCGCGGTTCATAGGCCAGCAGGCGCCGGCGCCCTTTGGGCGCGAACGCCGTCAGCCGATGGGAAAGCGCGTCCGGCGCGGCGGCGTCGATCATGCGCAAGGGACCGAAATCCCCCGGCACATCGGGATCGTCGACCACGGGCGCACTGAGCGCGATGGGCTTGAAAAGGCCGATGACGGTATCTCCCTGTTTTGTCCGTTACGGCCGTACTGCCGGGTTGAGCGCGAACTGGCGGGCACGGCCGCTGCCGGATTCGCGGATCGTGCCCTGGTATGCGCGGCGGATCGCCCTGACCGCTGCGCCCGGGGTGACCAGCAGCGGCACCGCGAAAGCCCAGAAGCGCGGCAGCGCGAAGTATCGGCGCAGCAGGTAGAGCCCCGCCAGCAGAGCGTCGCGCGCTGTCGTGCCTTCGGTCTTGGCATTGACGATGCGAGCAATGACATGTGTGTCGAAGATTCGCCGGGCCATGGCGCGGCGGACGCGGGCATCGTCAGGGAACAGGAGCTGCGCGATCTCGTCATAGGCGCGCACATCGACTTTCAGCCGTTCCAGCCATCCGACCCGGCGCTTGAGCTGGTCGTTGCCCGACCGGAAGCCCACGCAGGGCTCCTCGACCACGCCCCAGCGGCCTCTCGCGCCGACCGCAAGGCCCGCGATGTAGACTTGCGAATAGAGGTTCGTCATCGCCCGGGCACGCAGATCGGCGGCGGCCGCCGCCCAATGGGTGCGCCTGATCAGCGTCGCCGAGATGAAGCCGAGCAGTTCCGCCAGATGGCTGAATGCCGGTCCGACCCCAGTGAAGCACTGGGTCCGCGGCATCTTCCTGATGCCCGTCATACGGCGCATCGTCACGTCGTAGTCGACCACGCCGACGGTGAGGGCGATGGCATCCGGCCATGCCGACAGCGCGGAGAGCACGCGGCGGATGCCGCCTCGCTCGATCCGGTCGTCGTCACCCATCAGCCAGACGTAGTCTCCCGTCGCGCGGGCGGCCACGGCGGCGATGTTGCCGTCCACCCCGACGTTGACGGGGTGGCGGAAGTACGTGAAGCGGGCGAGGCGGTCGGCATATGTCGCAGCCACCGCCTCGGTATCGTCGGGAGAGGCATCGTCGCCGACCACCACTTCCACGTCCGCGCTGTTCTCTGCGAGGATGCTGTCGAGCAGTTCCGCCAGGCAGGCAGAGCGATTGTAAGTGGGAATGCAAATCGAAAGCGTCGGCATACGATTTCCAGAATGTGAGGCCGGGAATGTGAGGTTGGGCCTCCTGTGCAGGAAAATACATCATATGCGGCAACCGGCGTCCAGATGGGCGCGGCATTAGTATTACTGCGTTATTGTAAACAATGGCCGATTTGCAGGACTTGGGATTGATTGTATTGGTATCGAGAGCATAGTTTTCTCTCCCGATTTATCGGAATGCACAGGGCGCCGTGCGAGCGCGCGTGATCATTGTGTCTCGCCTTCCGGCAGCCGTCCGACACCGGGCTGAAAGGTGCGCTCGATCGCGATGCGGAAGGGCGCACGCCGGACGATGCGCACCTGCTGCGGGTCCAGACCCGCGTCGGCAAGCCTGGCGGGCCATTCGCCGGGCCGCATCGAGCGGGCGATGGAAAGCTGCCCGTCCTCGCGCACGATGCGGTGAACGCCCATGATGCGGGCCAGCAGCGGGAAGCCGTGATAAGCGAAGCGGTGGCGATGGAGATCGCAGATCAGCCATCCCCTGCGCGCCCTGATTTCCATGTGGCGCAGGAAGCGGCCAAGCTGATCGTCGCTCATGTGATGGGCGACCTGGCTGCTGACGATGAAATCGAAGCTCTCGGGCTGGTCGGCATAGTCGCCGGTGCGGTACTCCACGCTCAGCCCCGCCGGTGTCGCTGCGCGGGCGAGACCTTCGCTGGCGGGATTGAGGTCCACGCCCACGAGCGTCGCGGTAATCCCCCGCCCGGCCGCCCATTTCGCCACCGTGCGCAGGAGGTCGCCATGGCCGAAACCGACGTCGAGCAGGCTGAACGAGCGGGCCTCGCCGAGGGCGCGGTTCAGGAACGCGGTCGTCGAGCGGGCGGTGAAGGTCCAGCGGTTGACCCGCGCCAGATCGCGCAGCACCTCGGCATATATGAGCGGGTCGAGGTCCGATGCATCCATTTGCTCTTCCCGGCGTGACCGGGTGGACAGGTCGTTCACTGAACCACGATCTCGCCGGTCATGCCGAACGTGCTGTGCATGAGGTGGGTGCAGCGCACCTTGTAGCTGCCGGCGGCGGGCGCGACGAGATGGACGTCGATGCTCTGGCCGGCATCGAGCGATACCTTGCCGCCGGTGATCCTGGCCCGGTCGCCGTCCATGACCTGCGCGGCCGCGAAGAATCCCCGGGCCGCGAAATCATGGCCGCCCGACGACACGTTCGTCAGGTGCAGGTCGTAGGTCCGGCCCTGCTTCATCGTGATGGTGGAAGGCGCGAACTTGAAGCTGGAAAGCTCGACGGCCAGCGTTTCGGCATGGCTCCAGTCTGCTGCGGGCGGACCACCTTGCGATGCCGCTTCCAGCGGCGCCAGCATCAGGATGGCGACGGCGACCAGACGAACATCGGTCATGCGAAAGGCGATCATGTTCCCATCTCCGGAAAGCCGGTCGAGTATCTCACCTTTCGAGGCCGGATTGAAGCGATATCGCTGTTGTCTTTCGAGACTTGCCGGGGCTGGAAAAAGCGCGCAGTCTCACGAAGATATCGCGTGGGGCCGGCATTCCAGAGCCAGCCAAACCTTCACGCCGCGACTGAACCTGCATCAAGGAGAAACGTGGATGACCTGCGACGATATTCTGGCCCTGATCGCGCAGGAAACAGGACTTCCGATCGAACGGCTTCAGCCTGACGAGACGCTGGGCACGCTCGACATTTCCTCCATCGATCTGGTTTCCATGCTCTTCGAACTCGAGGACCGTTACGGGATCGAACTTCAGCCAGAGGAACTCACACGGGAGATGACCTTGCGGCAGTTGTTCGACCGCATCGGTGTTCCCCTGCCTCAATGACGGCCGCGCAATGAGAACCCGCGTGCTGGTAACCGGGCTGGGCTGCGTGAGCGGGCTCGGGCGCGGCGTTGCTGCAAACTGGGAGCGCGTGCGGAAAGGCGACGGTGCGATCCGCCCACTCCAGCCGCCCGCGCCCGACGGCATCGCGGCATGGGCGGATGACGAGACCGGCGCACCCTCCCTGCTCGGCACCGTCGATCCGGAACGGTTGCGGCGGCTGGGGAAGCTCGACCGGCTTTCCGCCTTCGCGCTCGAGGCGGGACTTGAGGCGGTGGCCGATGCGGGCCTGCTCGAACACCCGTCGCTGGCGCGGCGAAGCGCCATCCTGCTCGGCTGCGGCAGCGGCGGGAACGCCACGATCGAGACCGCCTACGAGCGGCTGTTCGGGGCGGGGCAGCGCAAGGTCCATCCACAGACGATACCCAGTTCCATGGTAGCGGCGCCCGCCGCGCAACTGTCCATGCTGCTCGGCGTGCATGGGCCGGTGCTGACGTTCTCCGGCGCCTGCGCCTCCTCGGCGCAGGCGCTTGGCGAGGCGATGCACATGATCAGTGCCGGGCGCGCGGACGTCGTCATCGCCGGCGGCGCAGAGGCGTGTCTGACGCGCGGTTCCCTTACGGGCTGGCAGTCCCTCGGCGTGCTGGCGCCCGATACGTGCCGCCCCTTCTCGCGCGATCGGCGCGGCATGGTGCTGGGCGAGGGCGCCGCGGTGCTGGTGCTGGAGAGCGAACGCCACGCGCTGGAGCGCGGCGCCCGGATCTATGGCGACCTTGCGGGCTACGGCGCATCGAGCGACGCCTCCCACATGACCGCGCCGGACGTGGAGGGCATCGCCGCCGCCATCCGCGCCGCGCATGAAGACGCCGGTATCGGATTCGACACTGCGGCGCTCGTTTCCGCGCACGGCACCGGCACCGCGCTGAACGACCCCGCCGAAGCGGCCGCGATGCACCGGGTCTACGGCCCGGCGCTGGCGCATCACCGGGTCATCGCGACGAAATCTGCCCACGGCCACATGATCGGCGCCACCGGAGCCATCGAGTTCCTGCTCGGCCTTGTCGCGCTTAACGAAGGAATCGCCCCTCCCGTGCTCAATCACCTCGGTCCCGATCCCGACTGCGACCTACCGCTCGTCCTTGCAGCGCAGGCGTTCGCGCCGGAGGTTCTGGTATCGAGCAGCTTCGCCTTTGGCGGGCTCAACGCCGTGTTGGTGGGCCGCCGCGCATGACCACAACGATCGCCCGCATCAATCGCATCGGCACCGCCAATCCGCCGTTCGAGGTGCACGACGCCTTCCTGCGCTTCGTCATCTCCGGCATCGCTGACGAGCGCACGCGCCACGTGTTCGAACGCATGGCCGCACGCTCGGGCATCGAGCGCCGCTTTTCCTTCCTCGAGCCGGTGACGCTGGAGGACGGCACCGTCACGGACACGGAAGGCTTCTATGGCAGCGGCCCATGGCCATCGACCGGCAGTCGCATGGAGCGTTACGAGCGCGATGCGCCGCGCCTTGCGCTCGATGCTATCGCGGCGCTCGGCCTCGATATCGCGCGGGAGGGGATCACCCATCTGATCGTCGCTTCGTGCACCGGGTTCATGGCGCCCGGCCTCGACCAGGCCATCGTCGCGGGGGCGGGGCTCGATCCGGGCGTGGAGCGCACCGTGGTCGGCTTCATGGGCTGCTACGCGGCGGTGAATTCGCTGCGGCTGGCGCATCACATCGTCCGGTCCGAGCCTGCCGCGCGCGTCCTGGTGGTGACGCTGGAACTGTGCAGCATTCATTTCCAGCGCAGCGACGACCTGCCGAGCCTGCTCGCGATGCTGTTGTTCGGCGATGGCGCCGCTGCGGCGCTGGTGACGGCGGAAGGAGGCGGCATCGCTTTACGGGACTTCCGGGCAGTCACCATCCCGGACACGGCCGCAGCCATCACCTGGAACATTCGCGATCAGGGGTTCGATATGCATCTGGGCGGGGAAGTGCCCGCCCGCATCGCGGCCGCGCTCGCTTCCGAGGCGAAGCGCGGGGACGAGCACGGCCTTTTGCGCGGCGGATCGCCGGACGACTTCGCGCTGTGGGCGGTCCATGCGGGCGGGCGCACCGTTCTCGACGCGGTGGAGCAGGGGTTCGGCCTCGGCGCCGAAGCGCTCGCGCCTTCGCGATCGGTGCTGCGTGATCGGGGCAACATGTCGTCCGCGACGCTGATGTTCATTCTGGCGCAGATGCTGTCCAGCGGCGCGCAGGGGCCGGGTCTGGCGCTGGCCTTCGGTCCGGGAATGGCGGCGGAGAGCTTCCGCTTCACGATCGAGGACTAAGGTGACCGATGCCCTGATCCTCGGCGGCGGGCTGGCGGGCAGCGCCGCCGCCTGCCTGATCGCGCGCGGGGGAGGCGAAGTGCTCTTGCTCGAGCGCGAGACCGGGCCGCACCACAAGGTCTGCGGCGAATTCCTGTCGGTCGAGGCCGTGGCCCATCTGCGGCAGCTTGGAGTCGAGCCGCTGGACCTGGGCGCGGTGCCGATCCAGCGCATGCGCCTTGTGTGGGGCGACCGCGCGGTAGAGACCGCGCTGCCGTTCGCTGCGCTGGGCCTCAGTCGCCATGCCCTCGACGAAGCGCTGATCGGCCGGGCCGCGGCGAGCGGGGCGCGCATCGAACGCGGGGTGCGCGTGACGGGGCTGGATGGACACACGGCCCGCACCAGCGTCGGTGAGCATCATGGGCGCCATGTTCTGGTCGCCACCGGCAAGCTGCCGATCCGGGGCGAAAGACCTGCCGCGCGCATCGCGAACGGGCATGTGGGTTTCAAGATGCACTATCGCCTCTCTCCGGCCGCGATGCGGCATCTGGCGGGAGCGATCGTGCTGGTGCTGCTGGAGGGCGGCTATGCGGGCCTTCAACTGATCGAGGACGGCCGGGCCAATTTGTGCCTGGTCCTGCGCGCCGATGCCTTCGCGCGGCTTGGCGGCGACTGGCAGGGCGTGCGAGCATGGCTGGGGGGCACCGGGTTCCTCCAACGGGTTCTCGCCGACGCGCAGCCGCTGTTCGAGCGGCCGCTTGCCATCGCCAACCTAAGCTATGGCCCGCCGCCCCGAGGGCATGCCACGAGCACGGCCATGCTGCTGGGCGACCGCTGGGCGATGACCCCTTCGCTGACCGGCGACGGCATGGCGATCGCCTTGCGCAGCGGCTTCCTTGCGGCGCGCTGCGTGCTAGCGGGCCATGACGCGGGGACCTATCACAGGTTGCTGGCGGGCCAGACCGGCCGCCAGATCATCCGTGCCACAGTGCTCCAGAACGGGCTGGAGTCCCCTGCCTTTCGCCGTGCGGCCTATTGGCTGGCGCGCATGCATGCCCCCGTGCTTGCTTATGCGGCGCGGGCGACACGGTTGCCGGACTGGCGGGAAAATGCGTGATGGCGCACCTGGCCGGTCAGGGTTCCCTGCAAAGCATGCGCAGCCGCGTCGTCGGTCCGGGCAGGCCGGGGCCTTCCACCTTGATGCGCAAAACCGCGCCGGAGCGTGGCGCGTCGGCATTGCCGCCGGTGCTGACGTAGAGCCAATCCGGCTCCGTGCTCCCGAAAGCGACGCTGACGACGTGCGGATAAGGCAGCCGCATTTCTGCGGTTAGTGTCCCCTCGGGGGTGAACCGCAGCAGGCGTCCGGTGCTCCAGCAGGCCGCCCAGAGGTTTCCGGCGGCATCCACCGTCAGCCCGTCGCCATCCTCCAGTTCGACGAGCAACGCGCCAGGTCCGGGCAGTCCGCTCGGTAGCAGCGGGTAGCGCCAGATGCCGCCCGTGGTTTCCATGTGATAGAGCCACGTCCCACAAGGGCTTGCCGCGATGCCGTTGGATGCGACGCCGTCGCGGCGCAGCACTGTGACTTCGCCGTCGCCGGACAAGTGGAAGAACAGGCCGGGGGAAGGCGGCTTTCCGGTCTCGAAGATCGCCTCGAAATCGATGGTGCCCGCGAAAAGGCCGCCGCGTCCATCGCCCTCCATGTCGTTGACCGCGACGAGGGGCGCGCCCTCGATCCGCGTGAGGACATCGCGCGTGGTGCCGGTCGCCGGGTCGAGCGCGACGATGCCGCCGCGCCCGCTGCACAGCACGTCTCCGCCGTCGTCGAACACGATCCCGCCTACCCACAGACGGCCGGGCAGCATCAGTTCAGCCGCGTGTCCCGGCCGCTTGCGGTACACGCCCGTAGCGGTGAGATCCGCAAACCAGACCGTTCCATCCGCCGAGACGCGCGGCGCCTCGATGAAGTCGTAGCCATCGGCGACCACTTCATACGGGGGCAGGCTCATGCTGACCGCTCTTGACCAGACGTCAGGCGGTTTCCGCCTTGGCTGCCGCTGCGGCGTGGAAAGCGGCGGGGTCATAGTAATAGGGCTTGATCTCGCAGCACTTGCCGTCGCGGAAGCGGAACATCTCGCACAGTTCGGCGGGCTTGAGCGAGGGATCGGCAAAGCGCATCGTCAGCACCGCGATCGCGCTGTCCTTGCCGGTCAGCAGGTCGCTGCGGTCGAGCCCGACGACATCCGCCATGCCCATCGCCTTCGCGAACAGGTCCTTGAGACCGTTCTTCCCGCGATAGGCGCCGGCCATCGGCAGCGCGTCAGCTTCATAGGCCACGAAATCGTCGGTGAGCATTGCGTTGGCCGTCTCCCAGTCGCCGGCGCCTGCCGCAGCGTAGAGGGCATCGACAAGTTCGGCGATTGCTTCGGGGGACATGCTCATGAATCCTGCTCCATATCTGTTTGCGCGCGAGTTTGCCTCTCGGTCGCGAGACACGAACCTAGCGTTTAGACCAGCCTTTCGCTTAGGCCCGGCGCGGGTAAGCAAGGGGGATGGGAAAGGTAAGACAGATATTGCTGGCGCGGCGCCCCGACGGGATGCCGGTGCCCGAGGACTTCACGCTCGCAGAGGTGGAGATGCCCGAGCCGGGTGACGGTGAGTTCCTGGTGGCCATGCGGGTCGGGTCGGTGGACCCGGCGATCCGCGGCTTCCTGGATGACCGGCCCAGCTACATCGAGCCCGTCGCGCTCGGCGCGCCGATCAACGGCATGTCGCTTGGCGAAGTCGTGCAATCCAACAATGCGGATTACCCGGTGGGCACGTTCGTGCGCGCCTTCGCCACGTGGCAGGATCACTATATCCTCTCGGGCGAGAGCTGGGGGCTGGAGACGGTGCACCAGCAGGCGGGCACGGATCTCCACCACTACATGGGCGCGCTCGGCCCGGTCGGCCTGACCGCGTGGGTGGGCCTTTTCGCGGTGGGTGAGGCCAAGGCGGGCGAGACCGTGCTGGTCAGCGCCGCCGCCGGGGCGACGGGTTCGACGGTGGGTCAGATCGCCAAGGCCAAGGGATGCCGGGTGATAGGCATCGTCGGTTCTCCGGAGAAGGCCGAAGTCATCCGCGAACTCGGCTTCGATGCCGCGATCGACTATCGCGCCACGCCCGACATCGCCGCCGAAATCGCGAAAGTCGCGCCCGAGGGGATCGACGTCTATTTCGACAACGTCGGCGGCGAGATGCTTGAAGCAATCCTGCCGCTGATGCGCCTCCACGGGCGCGTCGCGGTGTGCGGCATGATCGGCCAGTACAACGACGCCGATCACCCTTACGGCGTCAAGACGCTCTGGCAGCTGGTGGTGAACCGCATCAAGATGCAGGGCTTCATCACGTACGATTATCCGCAGGTGCTGGCCGAGGCGCAGGCGGAGCTGGACCAGTGGGTGGCCGAAGGAAAGCTGCGTCCGCTCGCCAATCTGCGCAACGGGTTCGAGAACCTGCCCGCCGCCTTCATCGACCTCATGTCAGGCCGTACCATCGGCAAGACGCTGGTTTGCATCTGAGTTCTGGATACGATGGCTACCATGAGCGAAACCTTCCACTCCGTCATCGCCGAGGCCGACTTTCCCGAGGAAGGCAAGGCCGCGATCATGCTGGGCGGCTGGAGCGTGCTGATCGTCAAGGTCGAGGACGGCTTTCGCGCCGTGAACGACCGCTGCACCCATCAGGCGGCGCTGCTCTCGCCCGGCCGCGTGCGGCGTGGGGCGATCATGTGCCCGCTGCACGGCGCGCGCTTCGAGGCCGCGACCGGGCGTTGCATCGGCGGCGCCTACGCGGACCTTCGCGTGTTCCCGCTGCGGATCGAGGGCGGCATGATCGAGGTGGCCGTGCCGGACGAGGCGCCGGGGCCGAACGAACGACCGGTGGGGGCGTAATTACTCGCACAAGGCATAGTTTCGCGCGCCGGAGCAGGGGCTAGCATCTGCCTGAAACGATTTGGGAGAATGCTGAAATGCCCTTTACCGGCCCGTTCGAGGACCGCCTCGCCATCCGTGAACTGCTTGAGACTTATGCCGACGCGGTGACGCGCTGCAACTCCGAAGCCTGGGGCGCGACCTGGGCCGAGGATGCGGAATGGTCGCTGCCGGACTATCCGGAACTCGGCACCACCAAGGGCCGTCCGGCGATCGTCGCGATGTGGATAGAGGCGATGAAGGCTTATCCCGGCATCATGTTCGAGGCATGGCCCGGCTCGGTCGAGGTCAGCGGCGATAGCGCGGTGATGCGCAGCTACACCTCCGAGGTCTACGACCAGGACGGGATCACCATGCGCGATCGCGGCGTCTACGAGGACACCTGCGTCAAGATCGACGGCAAGTGGCTGTTCAAGAGCCGCTCGTTCCGCAACATCCACCGCCAGCACGCGCCGCGCGGGGTGTAGGAACCGCTGGCTCTGAACCTTTTCCTTGTCATCCCCGCGAAGGCGGGAGCCCATCTGACGACATCGCAAGTTGCACCAGCATCAGATGGGTCCCCGCCTTCGCGGGGATGACGGATAAAGCGGGCGGGGTGTTTGTTTCCACTCCCGCCCTTTTCACATCACCACAGCTTCACGCGCTTTTCGGGCGGCAGGTACAGCTTGTCGCCCGGCTTGATGTCGAACGCCTTGTACCAGGCATCGATGTTGCGCACGGTCAGCGCGCGGTACTGGCCCGGGGCGTGAGGGTTGCCGATGACCTGACGGCGCAGCGCGCCTTCGCGGGTCTTGTCGCCCCAGCTCTGGGCGAAGGCGATGAAGAAGCGCTGGTCGCCGGTGTAGCCGTCTATCACCGGCAGTTCCTTGCCGCCCAGCGCCTCGCGGTAGGCATCGTAAGCGGCGGCGAGGCCGGCGACGTCGGCGCCGTTCTCACCCAGTTCCAGCTTGCCGTTGAGGTGCAGGTCGGGGAACGGCTGGTAGGCGTCGTACTGAACAACCAGAGCCTGCGTCTGCGCCTCGAAGTGGGCGAGGTCTTCCTTGGTCCACCAGTCGCGCAGGATACCGTTGCCGTCCACCGCCGCGCCGCTGGCGTCGAAGCTGTGGCTGATCTCGTGGCCGATCACCGCGCCGATTGCGCCGTAGTTGGAAGCAAGGTCGGCGGCCGGATCGAAGAACGGCTTCTGCAGGATCGCGGCGGGGAAGTTCAGCGCGTTCTGCACGGGCAGGTTCACCGCGTTGACGAGCTGCGGCGTCATCCACCACTCGCCCCGGTCCTGCGGCTTGCCCAGCTTGGAAATCTGCTGGAGCGTGTAGCCGTGGATCGCCGACATGCGGTTGGCGTAGGCCTGCCCCGGCTTGATGATGATCATGGAGGTGTCGGGCCACACGTCGGGATAGCCGACCGCGACGACCATGCCTTCCAGCTTGGCCTTGGCCTCGGTACGCGTCGCCGGGCTCATCCAGTCGAGCGCGTCGATGCGGCGGGCGAAGGCGTGCTTGATGCGGGCGGACATGTCCTCCACCTGCGCCTTGGCGGCCGGCGGGAAGTATTCGCGCACGTAGAGCTTGCCAAAGGGCATGCCGAGGTCGCTGTTGATCGAAGCCAGCGCCCGCTTTTCGCGCGTCTTCTGCTCCGGGGTGCCCAAAAGGTTGGTGTCGAAGAACGCAAAGTGCAGCGCGTCGAACTTCTTGGGCAGCACGTCTGTCTGCGCATTGATGCGGTGGAAGGCCAGCCAGTCCTTCCACGCGGCCAGCGGCTCGGAAGCGACGAGGGCGGCGAGGCCGGTGATCGCGCCGGGGCTGTAGACGTCGAAGGTCTGCTGCGAGGGCATGTGCGCGGCGGTGAAGTAGGCGTCCCAGTCCATACCGGGGGCCTTCGCGGCGAACTCGGCGCGGGTCCACAGGGTGCCGCCTTGCGTGAAGTCGGCGGTTTCCGCCTTGCTCGGGTGGGCCTGCGCGATCTTGGTTTCGAGCGCGAGGATGCGCGCGGCGCGCGCCTCGGGCTGGTCGAGGCCGGACAGGCGCAGAAGGTCGGCGA
The DNA here is from genome assembly GCF_054589055.1 of Novosphingobium sp. 11B. NCBI lineage: Bacteria > Pseudomonadati > Pseudomonadota > Alphaproteobacteria > Sphingomonadales > Sphingomonadaceae > Novosphingobium > Novosphingobium sp. 11B. The sequence goes on from NZ_BAAILP010000111.1 coordinate 35,787, forward strand.
TATACTTGAGGTAGTCGGCCCTGATCTTGACCATGCGCGGTTCGGCCGAGACGTAGTATTCGCGGTCGGGCAGGGCGATGCCGCCCTGGAACAGGTAGGGCACGACCTCGTCGCTCTTGAGCGCCTTGGTGATGAACAGGCCGAACAGGTTCTCGGTCGACATGTCGTTGTTGTTGTTGAACAGGTCGAGGTCGGCCTCGGTCTGGTCGCCCAGCACCTTGACCAGCGCGGCCTTGTCCTTGATCGCCGCGTAGCGCGTCAGGTCGGCCTTGAGCGGGGCGATACCCAGCTTGTCGATCGCGGCGGTGTCGAGGTAGGCGCGCCAGTAGTCGCCGATCTTCGCCTCGTCGGTGCCGGGCTTCTGCCTGGCGCCGAGGATCTTCTGGATGAGTGCGGTCTGCTGGCGCTCGGTCTCGTCGGCGGCGACGGTGTGGGAGCCGATGCGGCTGCGGTCGGCGGGGATTTCGGCCTTGGCCAGCCAGGCGCCGTTCGAGAAGAGGTAGAACTCGTCGCCCGGCTTCACCGATGTATCCATCGCGGCTTCGTCGATGCCTGCGGGGGCCGGATCGGTGGCGGCGATGGCGAAGGGCGCGGCGCACAGCAGCAGCGCGGCAAGAATGCGAGTCTTCATCAGGCTGTCCTTTCGCGGCGTCGGAGAGCCCCGCGCCGGTTCTGTCATGCCCGGTGGACTAGCGCCGGATCGCCCGTCCGCCTACAGAAAAATTGCGCTGCGGCGCAACAAAGAAACCGGGGGAATCTGGTCGGAGAGGCGCTCTCCTTTTGTGGGAAAGCGCCTCTCCGAATGCTCAGTACTTGATGTGGGCTTCCACGCCGACGACGCGCGGCGTCAGTACGGTCTGGCTATAGTAGCGAACCGCCACCCCGTCGTTGACGCCGATGCGCGAACGGTCGTTGCCGACCGAGACCACGGCGTACTTGTCGAAGATGTTGTTTGCGAACACGCTGACCCCGAACTTGTCGGTGTCATAGGACAACGAGGCGCGGTGCAGGACGTAGCCGCTGAGCTTGTCGCCATAGGCACGGTCCCAGCCGAGACGGCTGACGATGCTGCCGCGATAGGTCGCCGTCCAGTTGGCCGACAGTTCGCCGTTGCCCATCGGCACCGTGTAAGTGGCGCCCAGGCTGCCCGAGTTCTTGGCCGAGTTCGGCAGACGGTCGCCGGACAGCGCATCGAGCTGGACGAAGCGGAAGCTGTAGTCGTTCGGCACCTCGCGGATGGTGAGGACACCGGGGATGTCTTCGGTCAGATGGGCATCGTTGTAGGCATAATTGCCCTGGATCGTCAGTGCCGGGACGGGCTTGATCTGGAACGAGGTTTCGATGCCCTTCGACAAGGCGCGGCCGCCGTTGACGATGATGCCGGTGGCGCCGTTAACGGTTGCCGAGGCAACCTGCAGGCCGGTCCACTTGGTGCTGTAGGCGTCGATGTTGAACGTCACCTTGCGGTCGAACAACTGGGCGCGGAAACCGACCTCGATGGTCTTGGTCGAGTCCGGCCCGTACTGCAGTTCGTCAGGCAGGGCGCAGATGTTCTGGCCCGGCGGCAGCGGGTTGTCGCAAGGCGCGACCGTGTTCGGTCCGCCGATGCGATAGCCCTTGCTGTAGGTGGCATAGACCATCAGATCGCGCGTAAAGTTGTAGGAAGAGTTGAACTTCCACACCCAGCCGTCCTGACCGGCCTTTCCGCCCGAGGGAGTCTTGTCGTAAGGGCTGAGCGGTTGATTTCGCAGCAGAGGGAGGGTCTGCGCGCCCGAAATCTCCGAGCTGTATTTGAAGTAGCGTGCGCCGCCGGTAACCTGCCATTCCGGCGTGACGTGGAAGGTGCCTTCGCCGAAGATCGCCTGCTCTTTGACCGTCGACCGGGTGTAGGAGACGTATTCCAGTTCGTCCGGATTCTTCGCCAGATTTACCCAGGGGTGGCCGGGGACGTGCTCGGCGTAATCGCGCTGCAATTTCTGCTCGTTGTAGAACCCGCCGAGAACCCAGTTGAACGGGCCGCCGTGCGTGGAGACGAGGCGCACTTCCTGGTTGACCTGCTGGCGGCGGCTGTAGCTCTCGTTCCAGCTGGAGAACGCAGGGAACAGTTCGTAGTCGTAGTCGAGGTCGAGCAGCAGGTCGGTGTTGTCGGCGCGCGATTTCGACTTCACGTTGGTGTAGGCGCTCGTCCAGACGAGGTCGGCGATGTCGAAGACGTTGGCGTTGATCTCCATGCTCAGGAGGTGCGCGCGGCGGTTCATCGGCTCAGCGTAGCGCGCGGCGCTCTCGTACTTGCCCGAACCCAGGACGCCTGCGTTGTTGGCCTGCGAGCCCTCGGTCTTCGTGCGCTGGAAGGCGTAAGTGAAGATGACCTTGAAGTCGTCGTCGGTCTGGAAGAGCAGCTGGTTGCGGGTGGTGAAGGTCTTCTCGAAGTTGAGATCCTTGCCCTTGTGCAGGTTCGCGTCATAAGCCGCGCCGGTCGGGCGAGCGGTGCCGTTCGGCTGCGGATCGGATACGCCCGGCTCGTTCAGCAGGAACGGATAGTCGATGAAGCCGGGGTCGTAATAGTATCCGGTCGACGAACGGAAGGCGATGTGGTCCTTCACGATCGGGATATTGATCATCCCGTCGACCTGGTAGCCGAGCTTGGAGGCGTGCGACTTGACGTAAGTGCGGCCGTGCGCCTCACCTTCCCATTCCTCCGTGTTCGGACGGTTGGGGATGTAGCGGATCGCGCCCGCCATCGTGCCGAGGCCATAGAGCGTGCCTTGCGGACCGAGCAGGTTCTCGACGCGCTGGATGTCGAGCAGCTTGAAGTCATAGTAGAGCGGAACTTCGCCGAGGTAGATGCCCATGGCGTTGTCGTAGCTGGCGCCGTCGGTCTGAGTGTCCGAAGCGTTGAGGCCGCGCATGACGATCGTGCCGGTGCCGCGCGGGCCGGTGTCGGAGATGGTCAGGCCGGGGGTGAAGTCCGCCAGGCCGCGCACGTCGTTGATGCGCTGGCGGGCGATCTGGTCCGCGCCGATGGCCGAAATGTTGATCGGCGTGTCCATGATCGTGGTGGCGCGGCGGGTGCCGGTGACGATGATGGCGTCGCCTTCATCGGAAGCGGCAGGCGCTTCCTGCGCCACGGCGGGCATCGCGAGCACGGTGCTCGTAATCATGGTTGCGGACAGAAGCCCTGCTCTCAATTTCGCGCGATAAGTCATGTGCTTCCCCAGTTTCGGTTGACGTGCCCCGGTCCCGGCCCGCTCCTTGGTCGCGCCCGGTGGGTGTGTATGTGAGGACCCTCATTCGTACGCCGGCCATCGCTTTGCGGATGTCGTGCCGACGCGCTTGCACTGCCCTCGGCCGTGAATGCCGCCGAGGTGTTCGCTCCCGTGATGCGTTGAATTATTACTGCGGCTCGGTTGGCCGTTTTCAGTTGGCAGGCTGTGCGGTTTCGCCGCGGCCTGCCCTGATCCGTTCGATCAGGGGCTGGAACGGGAACAGGAACTGCTCCCGGATGGACAGGCGCCTCAGATCGTCCTGCCCGACGACGCTGGCTTCACCTTCCTTGTAGGTGCCGAAGATGCGATCGAGCAGGATCAGCGAATTGCCGTAGTTGCAGCGCGTGCTCTCGTAATCGGTCGAGTGATGCAGGCTGTGATGGCGGATCGTGGTGAAGAAGAAAGAATAGAACAGCGGCGGATCGGAGCGCACGTTGGCATGCGCGAACGTCGACACGACGTTCAGGATGTTGAAGCCGCAGAACAGCGCGGTCGGCGAGAGGTCGAACAGCGCCAGCACGCTCAGGCTGATCAGGAACAGCTCGATCGGGTTGCCGACCGCGCCTTTGGCGGCGTTGAGCTGGGTGATGTGGTGGTGCGGCGCGTGGGTCAGCCAGAACGGCGTCGAATTGTGCATCAGGCGATGCATCCAGTACTGGCCGAACTCCATGACGAAGACCACCAGCGCCACTTGCAGCAGCCAGGGCATGTGCATCGCCCACTGCGTGGTGATGCCGAGCGATGTCTTGACTGCCTGCAGCGGCTCCTCGGCCAGCGCGGTCGCGGTCCAGGAGATGACGGTGGCGCTCAGCACGACGTAGAACAGGTCGGTGAAGAACTCGCGCCAGTTCATGCGCCATCCGGCGTGCCGCTCGTGCACGAACTCGAGGCCCAGCACGACGACAGTGGTCAGCGCGGAGGTGACCATGATCGTCCAGCCATTGTCGGTCAGCGCCTTGGGCGCGAAGGCCCAGAACGCGACGATCACGGCGACAAACGCCGGGGGCACGAGGTTGAAGATCTTCTGCTTCACGCCCCCGTCAGTCACGAAGGCATCAGGCGCGAAGGCAGCCGCATCGTTCGAGAGAACCGTGTTGCGGACTGGCAGTTGTTCCATCGAAAACCCCCCATCCAGACCGGTGGACCGGCCTGCTGTTACAAGATTCTCTCTCCCCGTTTCTTCGCTCTGACCGGCGATGTGATACAAGCTATGGATATTACGTTTCTCGTCAAGCGTATTAATTGAGGCTCGTGCGTTTTGACGACGGGAGGCGAAAAATCACGCTGTAGCGTGGTTTTTATGCATCTGCGTAACACGCTTGTCGTCCGCAGATGCGCTCGGCGGCGCGTACCCGGCGCGCCGCCGATTCGGGTCGCCGTCAGTAGCGGTAGGGATTCTTGTCGATGGTAGTCGTCCCGCGCGTCTGGTTGC
>NZ_BAAILP010000111.1:40601-82600 GCF_054589055.1 Novosphingobium sp. 11B
GACGGTGCCGGTGAAGTAGATGCCGGGCTCGGTGATCTTCTGCGCGTAGGCCCAGGCCTCGCGCAGTTGCTGCACGGTCATTTGCACGGGGGCCTCGTCGGGCTGGTACGTCATGCCGTAGGCGTAGTCCTCGCCATCCTTGCTGATCTCGACGTGGCAGCCCATGACGTGCGTGACGGGATGCGTGTCGCAGAACTCGATGAGGCGCTTCATGCTGTCGTACCACGGCTCCCAGAAGCTGATGTAGCAGCGGCCGCGATAGAACATGTCCCCGGTATAGAGGATCTGCGTGTAGCTGTCGTAGTACGCGAACTCGGAAACGACGTGCCCCGGCGAGCCCCAGATCAGTATCTCGCGCCCGCCGAGGTCGAGGGTCACGCGCTCCTCGGGGAAATTGGTCATGCCCCAGAAGCCGACCATCTCCTCGTGCGTGAGGCCCATGTAGCGGGTATTGGGGCGGTCGGCGAACTGGTTGGTCGCGGCGTAGTGGTCGGCGTGAAGATGGCTGAACGCCACCAGCAGTTCGAGGCTGGCCGGATCGCGGCCGTTGCGGGCGCACCACTCGTCGATGCACTGGTCTACGACGCCGCGCAGGTCCCAGTCGTTGCGCAGCTGCACGAAGCCCTCGTCGAGCAACAGCACCCGGTCGTTGCCGAAGTAGAGCGGCGCGAAGGGTGCCTCGTAGCTATAGGCCTTGTTCTGCCGCAGGATCGCGGTGTGCGGGTTGTACCAGTGGACCTGCACCGGCGGATCGGTGTTGTCCATGCAGGACGACGAGCCGCAGATCCACTTGTCCGGGAAAGTGCCGGTCGCGGGCAGGTTGGCCTTGAAGTCGATCGGCGGCGGGCGTGTCGCGGCAGAGGCGGCGTCGGACAGCCCGGTCAGCGCGGCGCCGGTCAGCGGCACGGCGGCGATGGCGGCGTTGTAGGTCAGGAAAGAGCGGCGATCCACGGTGCGGTTTCCTTAACTCAGAACGGGCGGGGCGGGTTGATGTTCGGCACGCCTTCCGGCCAGACCGAAGTACGCTGGTCGGGACTGACGCCGTTGAACAGCGCGAAGTCCGGGCGGATCAGCATCATGTCCTTGCCCTTGATCTCGCGCGCGTGCTGCAGCGCGTCGTCGATCAGGTCGGGCGTCATTTCCAGCACCCGCTCGTAAGGCTTGTAGGTGGTGAAGCGGGCATAATACTTGCCCGGCACGAACATCATCTCGATGTGTCCACCCAGCAGCCACTTCACCGAATTGGCGGCGGCGAAAGCCTTGAGCCTTTCCAGCGAGGCGACGAAATCGGTGTCGTTGCCGATGTTGATCTTGCCGGGGAACAGCAGGTCGCCGGTGAACAGCAGGTCGCAGTAGGGGTCGTAGAAGCTGACCCCGTCCTTATGCGTGCCGGGGGTCGGGACGACCGTGATCACGCGGTCGCCGAGGTCGATCCTGCCGGTGCCCGAAGGCCAGTTCGCGATGCCGTAGGTCTTCTGCATCAGCGCCAGCGGCTTGGGGACGATCGTGGTGTCCGGCCGGTCGGCGAACTGCACGAGGCCCTGGTTCTGCGCGATGTCCTCGGCCGAGGTGAGCGCGACGGTCAGCGGCACTTTCGTGCGCCCGCGCGCCTTTGCCCAGCGCGCGATGATCGCGTCAACAGTCTCGCGCAGAGGGTAATGCGCGGCATTGGCGGTGGCGCCGGTGTCGATCAGCAGCGCGCCCTTGTTGCCGAACAGCAGGTATGTGAAAGGCGCCTCCCAGTGGACGCACACGTTCTGGCGCAGCACGAAGGTATCCTCGTTGTACTGCACCACCTGCACGCGCGGATCGCGGTTCTTCGCCGCGACGTTGGAGCCGTAAGTCCAGCGGAACGACAGGCTGCCCGCCGCGGGGCCATCGCAGGCATAGTCGTGCGTGACCGGCTTGCTGCGGTGGAGCGGCACGGCGCTGTCGGTATTACGCACGCCGGGTGGATTGTACCCCAGCGCCGGGTTACCGTTGGGATAGGCGCGCCCGGTGGCGGCCTGCGAACTGCCGGAAAACCCCGTGCTACGGGTAGGACTCTGTGCCAAGAAATGCCCCCACACTGGCTGCGAGCGGGTGAACACCGGCTCGATCTCGGGTCAGCTTATCGATATTACGAAACGTGACAACGGTATTATTTTTGTGCGATGAGAGTATCACTCCACCGCCGACTGCGCCTCCAACTGCTGCTGTCATCGGCGGCAAGGTTGGTATAGGGGAGGGCTGTTGTTGTTCCAGAAAGGGCGCCGCTTGAGCACCGATCCCGCCAGTCTTGCCCGGCTCTCCATGAGCCTTCCCGCAGACCTGTTCCGCCAGCTGGATGCCATGGTGGAGGAGCGCGGGCTGCCCTCGCGCTCGCAGCTGATCGCCGAACTGATCCGCCACGCCCTTGCCGAGCATGAGGCTCTGACCCGGCCGGAAGAGATGCTCGCGGGCACGATCACGCTGGTCTACCGGGGCGACAAGGGGAGGGTGCGCCACCAGCTGGCACAGAGCCAGGCGGAGTACCTGAAGGAAGTGATCTCCTCGCAGCACGTCTTCCTCGAGGACGACCAGTCGATGGAAGTCCTGCTGGTGCAGGGCCCGGCCGAGCGGCTGAAGGAACTGTGCGACGCCCTGCGCGCCATTCGCGGCGTTCACCAGCTGCAGTTGGTTACGACCACCGCGCTTCTGCCGCCGCTTCACGAGCAGGACGAAGTCGCCGCAAAGGTTGCCGAAACCCCGCGCAAGCCGCAGCCGAAGGACGAAGTGGCGGCTTGAAGACTCGCGTATGATGCACAAGGGCAATGGTGTGCGCAAGTATTACAAAAATCGCGCACCGTAATAATTTTCGATGGACAAGGACCCGAATCGCAGCAATGTTGCACTGCGAAAGGGGACCGAGTCATGATCGTATCGATCCGCAGCATTGCCAAGGCCGCGTTGATGGCCACCGCGATGCCGGCAGTACTTCTCACCGCCGCCTGCTCGCAGGCGCCGAGCGAAGCGCCCAAGCGTACCGAATTCAACATCGGATGGTCGATCTACGCGGGCTGGATGCCCTGGCCCTATGCCCAGCAGGCCGGCATCGTGAAGAAGTGGGCCGACAAGTACGGGCTCAAGATCAACATCGTCCAGGTCAACGACTACGTCGAGTCGGTGAACCAGTACACTGCGGGCAAGCTGGACGGCGTCACCGTCGCCAACATGGATGCGCTGACGATCCCGGCGGCGGGTGGCAAGGACACCAGCGCGATCATCGTCGGTGACTATTCCAACGGCAACGACGGCATCCTGATGAAGGGCGGCGACCTCAAGACGATCAAGGGCCAGTCGGTCAATCTCGTCGAGCTTTCGGTGTCGCACTACCTGTTGGCGCGCGGGCTGAACTCGGTCGGCATGCAGCTGCGGGACGTGAAAACGGTCAACACCGGCGATGCCGACATCGTCGGCGCCTTCGCCAGCCCCGACGTCAAGGTCGCGGTGGCGTGGAACCCGCAGCTCAATGCGATGAAGGCGCAGCCGGGCGCGAAGCTGGTGTTCAGCTCGGCCGATATTCCGGGCGAGATCCTCGACCTGCTCTGCGTCGATACCGCCACGCTCAAGGCCAACCCCAATCTCGGCAAGGCGCTGGCGGGCATCTGGTACGAGACGACCGCGCTGATGACGCGCCAGGACGCCGAGGGCAAGGCCGCCCGCGCGGCGATGGCCAAGCTCGCGGGTGCGACGCCGGAAGCGTTCGACAGCCAGCTCAGCACGACCTTCCTCTACTCCGACGCCAAGGCAGCCGTCGCCGCGACCGACGCGCCGGCGCTCGTCACCACGATGACCCGCGTGCGGGACTTCAGCTTCTCCAAGGGGCTGTTCAAGGGCGCCAGTTCGGCCGACGCGGTGGGCATGTCGTTCCCCGGCGGCAAGACGCTGGGTGATGCGCAGCACGTTACCTTGCGCTTCGACGACAGCTTCATGAAGATGGCCGCCGACGGCAAGCTCTAGAACCGTCCATCATTGCGCGAGGGTCGCGATGACGGGTCGGGATAAAAACAACACTCCACAGGTGGGATCACGACAATGCGCTGGGTGAATCGTCAGGTCGGGCGAGGGGGGCGGGTGCTTCTCGGCGCAGTTCCGATCCTGCTGCTCCTGCTGGTCTACATCGTCATGGCCGCGAGCCGCCATGCGGTGAACCCGGCCGACAAGATCCTGCCGCTGCCAGGCTCCATGGCCGAGAGCATGTCGGCGCTGCTTTTCGTGCCCGACCAGCTCACCGGCCAGCTGGTGTTCTGGGCGGATACCATGGCGAGCCTGCAGCGCCTTGGCATCGGCCTTGGTATCTCGACGCTGATGGCGCTGGTGGTGGGCCTTGCGCTCGGCGTCTTGCCGCCGGTGCGCGCGACGTTCGGCCCGCTGGTCACCGGCATCGCGGTCATCCCGCCGATTGCGCTCCTGCCGATCCTGTTCATCGCGCTGGGCCTCGGCGAAACCTCCAAGGTCGCGCTGATCGTCATCGGCATCGCGCCGGTCATGATCCGCGACATCGCCGCCCACGTCTCCGCGCTTCCTCGGGAGCAGGTGATCAAGGCGCTGACGCTGGGCGCCAACAGTTGGCAGGTGATGATCCGCGTCGCCCTGCCGCAAGCCATGCCGCGCCTGCTTCACGCCATCCGCCTCGCACTCGGCCCGGCCTGGGTGTTCCTGATCTCGGCCGAGGCGATCGCGTCCGACGTCGGGCTCGGCTACCGCATCTTCCTCGTGCGCCGCTACCTCTCGATGGACGTGATCCTGCCTTACGTCGCGTGGATCGCGCTGCTGGCCATCGCGATGGATATGGCGCTGACTTTCCTCAGCCACCGGCTGTTTCCCTGGGCACATGGAGAAAGCCATTGAGCACGCTCCTGAGCTTCCGCGACGTCTGGGTCGAATACGGCGACCGGATCATCATCGAAAAGCTGAACCTCGACATCGAGGAAGGCGCCTTCGTCTCCATCGTCGGCCCTTCGGGCGCGGGCAAAAGCAGTTTCCTGCGCCTGATACTGGGACAGGAGGGGCCGAGCCGAGGCGTCATCACCCTCGACGACACGCCGCTCAAACCCGAATGCGGACCGGATCGCGGCGTCGTGTTTCAGCGCTATTCGGTGTTCCCGCACCTCTCCGCGCTGCGCAACACGATCCTCGGGCTGGAATGCGAGAAGGCCCCGGTGCTCGGCCGCCTGTTCGGCAGCGCCCGCCGCGCCGCCGTCGAGGAGGCGACCGAGATGCTGACGGCGGTGGGCCTCGGCCATAGCCTCGACCTCTACCCCGCGCAGATGTCGGGCGGCATGCAGCAGCGCCTTGCCATCGCGCAGGCGCTGGTCAAGCGGCCGCGCATCCTGCTGCTCGATGAGCCGTTCGGCGCGCTCGACCCCGGTATTCGTGCCGACATGCACGCGCTCATCCGCAATCTGTGGCGCAAGTATTCGCTGACGATCGTGATGGTGACGCACGACATTCGCGAGGCATTCTCGCTGGGCACGCGCGTCCTTGCGCTCGACAAGCGCCGCCACGATCCGCACGCGCCGCACCGATTTGGAGCCACGGTCGTCTACGACCTGCCGATGCGCGAGCGGGCGGAAGAGACGGAAGAGGAGACTGCCGGGTGATCGCGTCTACCCTTTTTCCGTCATTCCCGCGAAGGCGGGAATCCATCTCCTGAAGGTGCCTGTTGCACAGTCATCAGATGGGTCCCCGCCTTCGCGGGGATGACGGAAAAGAAAGAATGTAATTAGTTTAAATATTACGATTGACGTAAATCGTAATACCTGAAAAGAGAATGGGCATGGGCACAGACTCCGCAAGCCTGGCTCGGCTCAGCATGAGCCTTCCGGCAGACCTCTTCAGACAGCTCGACATGATGGTGGCGGAACGCGGCCTGCCTTCCCGCTCCCAGCTCATCGCCGAACTGATCCGCCATGCTCTGGCCGAGCACGGTTCGCTGATGCGGCCCGAGGAGATGCTCGCGGGCACCATCACCCTCGTCTACCGCAGCGAGCGGGGCCGCGTGCGGCACCAGCTCTCCCAGACGCAAGCCAGTTACCTGAAGGAAGTGATCTCCTCGCAGCATGTCGTGCTGGAGGACGACCAGTCCCTCGAAGTTCTTCTCGTGCAGGGTCCGGCCGTGCGGCTGAAGGAACTGTGCGACGCCATCCGCCGGGTGCGCGGGGTGCAGCAGCTTGAGCTGGTCACCACCACCGCCCTCCTGCCGCCGCTCTACGACCAGAGCGGAGACGACTTCAAGAATATCGGAGCGCATTCATGACCGAAACATTGGCCGATCCGCTCGCAGCCCGAGACCATGCGCGTGCCCAGGGCGGCACCGTGGTCGAGAGCATGCCGGTGCTGCCTCCCGTGGCGGGCGATCTGCCCGAGGGCGTCGATGCCGCCGACCTCGTGTGGGAGGAAACGATCGCGGCGGGCGGCTACGCCACGCGGCGGCTGACGCGCGGCTCCCGGTTGCGGTTGATCGACGGGAAGGGCGACGCCTGCGCCTCGATCCTGCTGTTCAACGCCGAGATGCCGACCGAACGGCTCAACGTGGCGGACACGGTTAAGGTCCAGTGGAACGCCTATCTCGGCGAAGGCAAGCTGCTGCTCTCCGACATGGGCCGCGTGATGATGAGCATCGTCGCCGACGATGCGGGCACGCACGATACCTTCTGCGGCACCTCCAACCCCGCGACGAACCTCGCGAAGTACGGCGAGGGTCGCAACTCCGGCGCCTTCCCGAGCGGCCGCGACCGCTTCCTGCTCGGCGCGGCCAAGCACGGCCTCGGCCGCCGCGACGTGCATCCTTGCGTGACGCTGTTCAAGGGCGCGCGGATCGAGGCGGACGGCGCGATCACGCCCGAGGTCGGCCCCTTCGCGCCCGGCCGCACCGTGATCCTGCGCGCCGAGATGGACGTGATCGTGGTGATCGCAAACGTCCCCCACGTTTTGGATCCGCGCCCCGAATACACCGTGACGTCGCTGCGCGCCTCGGCATGGCGCGGCCCGGTGACGGGCGAGGACGACCCCATCCGCCTCGCAACGCCCGAGGGCCTGCGCGCCTTCGAGAACGTCGAAGACTACTTCCGCCGCTGAACAAGGGACACGCGATCATGAGCACCGATCCTCACATGTCCGGCCTCACCGGCACCGTTCTCCACGACGTCGTCGTCCCCGCCCGAGCGCCCTGGCTGCATCACGTCAAGGCCGGGCAGACACTGCGTATCGTCGATCTTGAAGGCAATCAGGCCGTCGACTTCCTGCTCTATTCCGCCGCCGATGATGCCGAGCGCTACTCCGCGCAGGACACCGTCGCGGCGCAGGGCAACCTGTTCCTGCGCGAAGGCACGAAGCTGCTTTCGAATGAGGGCAATGCGCTGATGACCATCGCCGCCACCTCGGTCGACTACCACGACACCATCGGCGGCGCGTGCTCGTGCGAATCCAATACCTTGCGCTACGGTCATCACACAAAGTCTGAACACGCCTGCGTCGAGAACTTCCTGGAGGCCAACCTCCTCGAAGGGCGCGGCAAGCGGGACATCGTCTCCAACATCAACTTCTTCATGAACGTTCCTGTCGAACCCGACGGGTCGCTGGGCATCGTCGACGGAATATCCGCGCCGGGCCTGACCGTGGACCTGCGGGCGGAGATGGACGTGATCGTCGTCGTCTCCAACTGCCCGCAGGTCAACAACCCCTGCAACGGCTTCAACCCCACTCCAGTCCGGATGATCGTCACCGCATGAGCTTCGACACCGTCCTGATCGCGAACCGGGGCGCGATCGCCACCCGCATCATCCGCACGCTGCGCGGCATGGGCCTGAAGTCCGTCGCGGTCTATTCCGAGGCGGACGAGAACTCCAACCACGTATCCGAAGCCGACGAGGCCGTGTTCATCGGCGGGGCGAAGGCTTCGGAAAGCTACCTCAACATTCCCGCCATCATCGCCGCGGCGAAGAAGACCGGGGCAGGGGCAATCCACCCCGGCTACGGCTTCCTGGCCGAAAACGTCGAGTTCGCCGAGGCCTGCGCGGCGGAGGGCATCGTCTTCGTCGGCCCGACCACCGACAACATCCGCACCTTCGGCCTCAAGCACAGCGCCCGCGCGCTGGCCGCCGCGCACGACGTGCCGCTGGCGCCGGGCACCGACCTGCTCACCGACGAGGAAGCGGCGGTCAGCGCCGCCGCGTCGATCGGCTACCCGGTCATGCTCAAGGCCACCGCAGGCGGCGGCGGCATCGGCATGCGCGTCTGCACCGACGAGGCGCAGCTGCGCGACGGTTTCGCCACCGTGAAGCGGCAGGGGCAGAGCAACTTCGGCGACGCCGGGGTCTTCCTCGAACGCTACATCGGCCGCGCGCGCCACATCGAGGTGCAGCTGTTCGGCGACGGCGAGGGCCGCGTCATGGCTCTGGGAGAGCGCGACTGCTCGCTCCAGCGCCGCAACCAGAAGGTCGTCGAGGAAGCGCCCGCGCCGCTGCTGCCCGAGAGCGTGCGCACCGCGCTCTACGCCGCCGCCGTGCGTCTGGGCGAGGCCGCGAAGTATCGGTCGGCAGGCACCGTGGAGTTCCTCTACGACGCCGACCGCGCCGAGTTCTTCTTTCTCGAGATGAACACCCGCCTGCAGGTCGAGCACGGCGTCACCGAGATGGTGATGGGCATCGACCTCGTCGAATGGATGGTACGCGGCGCGGCGGGCGATTTCGCCTTCCTCGATGCGCCCGCGCCGACGATGACGGGCCATTCGGTGCAGATGCGTCTCTACGCCGAGGACCCGTCGCTCGATTATCGCCCGACTTCGGGCACGCTGACCGCGCTGGAATTCCCTGACGACATCCGCGTCGAAACCTGGTGCTCGGCGGGCAGCACCGTCAGCGCGTGGTACGACCCGATGCTGGCCAAGCTCATCGTCCACGCGCCCACCCGCGAGGAAGCGGTGGAAGCCGCCCGGCGCGCGATCGACGCCACCCGCGTGGACGGCATCGAGACGAACGTGCGCTGGCTGCGCGACGTGGTGCGCACCCCGGCTTTCACCAGCGGCGAGGTCTCGACCAAGGTGCTCGACGGCGTGGTGTTCACCCCGCGCGCCTTCCGCGTCGTCAGCGGCGGCACCGCGACCACGGTGCAGGACTGGCCCGGCCGCCAGCACTTGTGGGCGGTGGGCGTGCCGCCTTCGGGTCCGATGGACGATCAGTCGTTCCGCCTCGGCAACCGCCTGCTCGGCAATCCCGAGGGCACGGCGGGGCTTGAGGCCACCGTCACCGGCCCGACGCTGGCCTTCGTTTCCGATGCCCGCGTGTGCCTGATGGGTGCGGACTTCGGCGCCACGCTGGACGGTGTGGCGGTGGAACGCGGCGTTCCCATCGACATTGCCGCAGGCCAGACGCTGGCGATGGGCCGCGCGTCCTCGGGCGGTTTCCGGGGCTATATCCTGTTCGCGGGCGGGCTCGACATCGCGCCCTACCTCGACAGCCGCGCCACTTTCGAACTCGGCCAGTTCGGCGGCCACGCCGCGCGCCGTCTGCTCGCGGGCGACACGATCCACCTTGGCTCCGACCCGGCCGAGGCGGCCTTGCCCGCCGTCACGCTGCCCGCGATCGGCAACGAATGGACCCTGCGCGTCCTCTACGGCCCGCACGGCGCGCCGGACTTCTTCACGCCCGAGGACGTGGAAATGGTCATCAATGCCGAGTGGAAGATCCACTACAACTCCAACCGCACCGGCGTGCGCCTGATCGGCCCCAAGCCGCGCTGGGCGCGCACTGACGGCGGCGAGGCGGGCCTGCACCCCTCCAACATCCACGACAACCCCTACGCCATCGGCGCGGTGGACTTCACCGGCGACATGCCGATCATCCTCGGACTCGACGGCCCGTCGCTCGGCGGGTTCGTGTGCCCCTTCGTGGTGATCGCGGCGGACCGCTGGAAGATCGGCCAGCTCGCTCCCGGCGACAAGCTGCGCTTCGCCCCTGTCACCATCGAGGACGCCGCAGCCGCCGACGCTGCCCAGCGCAATTTCGTGGCGACCGGCGCGGTGCCCGAAGCAAGCCCGGCGCGCGACGTGGAGACGCTCACGCCGATCCTCGCGGAAATTCCGGCCGAGAATTCTGGGGGCCCCGGCCGTCCCCGCACGGTCTACCGCCAGCAGGGCGACCGCAACATCCTCGTCGAATACGGCCCGATCGTGCTCGACATCGAACTGCGCATCCGCGTCCATGCGCTGATGACCGAGCTGGAACGCCTCGCCGCGCCCGGCATCATCGACATCGTGCCCGGCATCCGCTCGCTCCAGCTGCATTTCGACGGTGTGGCGATGGATCAGAAGGCGGCGCTCGCCATGCTGATCGCCGCCGAGGAGCGGCTTGGCGACCTCGAGGACTTCACGATCCCCTCGCGCGTGGTCCACCTGCCGCTCAGCTGGCGCGATCCGGCGATCGTCGAGACGATCGAGAAGTACATGGCGACCGTGCGCGATGATGCGCCGTGGTGCCCGGACAATATCGAGTTCATCCGCCGCATCAACGGTCTGCCCGATCAGGCCGCGGTCGAGAACCTGATCTTCGAGGCGAACTACCTCGTCATGGGGCTTGGCGACGTCTATCTCGGCGCGCCGGTCGCGACGCCGGTGGACCCGCGCCACCGCCTCGTCACCACCAAGTACAACCCCGCGCGCACCTGGACGCCGCCCAACGTCGTGGGCATCGGCGGCGCCTACATGTGCATCTACGGCATGGAGGGGCCGGGCGGCTACCAGCTGTTCGGGCGCACCGTGCAGGTCTGGAACACCTACCGCCAGACCGAAGCCTTCACCGAAGGCAAGCCCTGGTTGCTGCGCTTCTTCGACCAGATCCGCTTCTACCCAGTCAGCGCGGAGGAACTGGCCGACTGGCGCCGCGAATTCCCCGCCGGTCGCCGCGCGCTCAGGATCGAGCCGAGCGAATTCCGCCTCGCCGACTACCGCGCTTACCTGGCCGAGAACGCCGCCGGGATCGCCGAGTTCGAACAGCGCCGCAAGGCCGCCTTCGACGAGGAACGCGCCGAGTGGGAGCGCCTCGGCGAATTCGACCACGCCGCCGATCTCGCCGATGCGGACCTGCCCGCCGAAGAGGCGATCGAACTGCCCGAGGGCTCCGACCTAGTCGAGGCGCCTTACGGCGGCAGCGTCACCCGCCTGCTGGTGCAGCCGGGCGACACCGTCGCGGCGGGAGACAAGATCGCGGTGCTCGAAGCGATGAAGATGGAATGCGCGGTGGAAAGCCCGGGCAGCGGCACGGTTTCGGCGCTCTACATGCGCGAAGGCCAGTCGCTGCAGCCCGGCGCCCCGATGCTCGCCCTTAGGAAACACGCATGACCCGTTTGAGCGCCACCCGGATCGCCGCCGCCGTCAAGTCCGGTGAGACCACCGCCGTCGCCGTGGCCGAGGACACCTTCGCCCGCGTCGAAGCCTACAATGCCGTCCAGCCGCAGATCTGGATCAGTCGCGCTACCCGCAGTGAACTGCTCGACGCAGCCGCTGCCGTGGACGCCCGCGTCACGGCGGGCGAGGACCTGCCGCTGGCGGGCGTGCCCTTCGCGGTAAAGGACAATATCGACGTCGCCGGGTTCGAGACGACGGCGGCCTGTCCCGCCTTCGCTTACGAGCCCGAGGACGATGCCGGCGTGATCGAGCGGCTGCTGGCGGCGGGCGCGGTCTGCGTGGGCAAGACCAACCTCGACCAGTTCGCCACCGGCCTCAACGGATCGCGCAGCCCTTACGGGATACCGCGCAATGCCTCCAACCTGAACTACGTCAGCGGCGGGTCCAGCTCCGGCTCCTCGGTCGCGGTGGCGGCGGGGCTGGTGGCCTTTTCGCTCGGCACCGACACCGCCGGATCGGGCCGCGTGCCTGCCGCGTTCAACCACCTGATCGGCATGAAGCCCACCAAGGGCCGCTGGTCCACGCGCGGCCTCGTCCCGGCCTGCCGCACGATCGACTGCATCACGGTATTTACCGACGACACCGCCGATGCCCGGCTGGTGGACGGCGTGGTCGCGGCCTTCGATGTGGCCGATCCCTACTCCAAGCCGCTCGCGGACCAGCCTCTCGCCGTGAGGCGCATCGGTGTGCCGCGCCGCGAACAGCGGGTGTTCTTCGGCGATGGCGAGTCCGAATACCTTTACGACAAGGCGCTCGCCAAGCTGGCGACCTTGGGCGAACTCGTCGAGATCGACCTCGCCCCGCTGCTGGAGGCCGCGCAGCTGCTCTACGGCGGCCCTTGGGTGGCCGAGCGGACCGCCGCGATGGAGGGTATCCTCGCCGCCAACCCGCTCGCGGTCGATCCCACCGTGCGTGCGGTGGTCGAGCCCGGCAAGGCCATGAGCGCGGTCGAGCTGTTCAACGGCATCTACCGCATGGCCGACCTCAAGCGCCACGCCGACCTCCTGTGGGCCGACATCGACATGATGGCCTTCCCCACCACCGGCACCACCTACCGCGTCTCCGAGATGCTGGCCGCGCCCATCGCGCTCAACAGCAACCTGGGGCTCTACACCAATTTCGTGAACCTGCTGGACATGGCCGCGCTGGCCGTTCCCGCCGGTATCCGCGCCAATGGCACCGGCTTCGGGATCACCCTGATCGGCCCGGCCGACACCGACCGCGCCCTGCTGGACGCGGCCGACGCCTACCTCGCGGTCGCGGACTTGCCCGCGCCGCCGCCACTTGATCTGGAGGGAAAGATGCAGACCGTGAAGCTCGCCGTCGTCGGCGCCCATCTGAAGGACATGCCGCTGCACTGGCAGCTGACCAGCCGCGACGCCGAATTCGTCGGCGCCTTCGAGACCGCGCCCACCTACAAGCTCTATGCCATCGCCGACAGCGTGCCGCCCAAGCCTGCGCTCGTCCATGACGAAGCGGGCGCCGCGATCAAGGTCGAGGTCTATGAACTGGGTGTCGCCGAGTTCGGCAGCTTCACCGTCGACGTGCCCGCGCCGCTCGCCATCGGCAACGTGACGCTGGCGGACGGCACCACCGTCAAGGGCTTCGTCTCCGAACCGCGCGCGCTGACAGGGGCGGAGGACATTACGCATCTGGGCGGCTGGCGCGCCTTCATCGCGAGCAAGGTATAAGCCTCTCTCCCCGCTTGCGGGGAGAGATACGAAGGCTTGCGGGCTTGTCCCGCTAGCCGCAGTTGAGAGGGGCCAGCGCGGGAGCATTCCCCTCTCCCAACCCTCTCCCCTGAAGGGGAGAGGGCTCCAAGCAACCAAAGGGGCAAAATCCATGCGCAAGTTCGGTCTGATGCTTCTGGCTGCCACGGCGGCATTTCCCGCCTTTGCGCACGCAAAAGAACCCGAGGTCATTCAGGTCCCGGGCTTCGCGGATTTCCTCGCGGTGGACGGCAAGACCGTCTGGGCGACCAACAAGGGCCGCGTCGAGCAGTGGTCGCGAAAAGGCAAGCTCGCCGAAGTCGCGATGGCGCACCCTTGCGGCGCGATGGCGATCACGGCGGGCTCGCTGTGGGTGGCGGACTGCGAAGAAAAGGCGGTCAAGCGCATCGACGTGAAGACCGCGAAGATCGTCGCCACCATCCCCACCGGCATTGCCTCGAGCGGCGAACTCAACGTGGTCGCGGGCGACGGCTCGGTCTGGGTCGCCAGCGACAATGAAAAGGGCCTCGTCGCCCGCATCGATCCGGCGACCAACGCGGTGATCGCCTCGGTCCCGGTCGATCCGGGCACGTGGTATCTGACTTACGGCTTCGGCGCGGTCTGGGCGGTGAGCGCCACCAAACAGTCGCTCCAGCGCATCGACACCGCCACCAACACCGTCACCGCGAAGATCCCGCTCGGCAAGGAGCCCGGCTTCCTCGCGGCGGGCGAGGGCGGCGTCTGGGTGCAGGAGCAGGGCGACGGCACCCTCGCGCGGATCGACCCCGCGACCAACACGCTGGCCGGCCGAATCAAGGTCGGTGACAATCTCAAGTGGGGTGACGTCGATACCGGCGCGGGCAAAGTCTGGCTGCGCACCACCGACGACCAGGTCTTCGCGGTGATCGACCCGAAGGCGATGACGGTCGCCGCGCGCAAGGGCAAGGCGGCGGGCAGCGGGGCGCTGCGCTGGACCCCCAAGGGCGTCTGGACTTCGGCGCATGACGAGCACACGCTGACATGGTGGTCGAACGCGGTACTGCGCGCGAAGTAGTGCAAGGGGGCCAGGTAGCCCGTGATCTTGCTTGATCTGAACACTCGCCGTCATTTCCGCGAAGGCGGGAATCCATCTCCAGACCTCGCCTGTTGGACGGTCATAAGATGGGTCGATGACAGCGATACAATTGAGAGTGATCAGGCGTAGAGGGCCCTTAGGTGCCGTTAAGTACCGTCTGGGTGCCATCCAATCAGGGGCGCTTCATAAATTGCATCTATGACCCGGCTTTCGGACCGGCTACCCCTGTTGCCATGAGCGACGACACCCCGCTGACCGACCGTAAATTCGCCAGCCGGGTGGACTGGAACCTCATGCGCACATTCGTCGACATCGTGCGCGCCGGGGGGATCGGCGCGGCGGCAAGGGAACTCAACAAGCAGCAGCCGAGCATATCGGCTGCGCTCAAGCGGCTCGAGGACCACGTCGGCACCACCTTGCTGGTCCGCTCGGCGAACGGCGTCGAGATGACGGCGGCGGGCAAGGCGATGATGGCGCTGTGCGAGGACATGCTGGAATCCGCCCGCCTCGTGCCGCACCAGATCGCGCAGGCCATCCGCCGGGTCGAGGGGATCGTGCGCATCCAGATCGTTTCGGCCATCGTCTCGGCCGAGTTCGACGAGGCCATCGCCAGCTTCCACCGCCGCCATCCCGGCATTCGCATCGAAATCCGCGTTTCCTCCTGGCGGCAGGTGCTCGATGCGCTGGAACGCGGCGAGGTGGAGGTCGGCATCGGCTATGATAACAGCGTGCGCGGCGGGCTGGTCTACGAACCTCTGTTCGTCGAGCGCCAGCAGCTTTACTGCGGCCGCAGCCACCCGATGTTCGGCTATCGCATCAGCCAGCCGCGCGAGTTGAAGGACGAGGCGTTCGTCCTCGGCGGCGAGGACGAGATCGAGATCGTCACCCACTTGCGCCGCCGCTACGGGCTGGGTGCGCGCGTGACGGGCCTGGCGCAGGACATCAACGAGGCCCGGCGGCTGATCGTCTGCGGCGTGGGCATCGGCTTCCTGCCTGTCCCGGCGGTGCGCGCGGAGATCGAGCGGGGGCTGCTCTGGCCTCTGCTGCACGCGGACTTCGAGCCGTCGTACGAAATCTTCCTCCTCGCCCGCGCGGAGCCGGAGCGGGATACCGCCACGCAACTGTTCATCGACGAGGTTTTCCGCCGCATTCGGGCGATTCCTCGCGCATAGATGAAATCTATGCCCTTCATTGCAAATTTGTGTCTGCCGTGACGATCGGCGGCGCGTCACCTTTGTTTCCCTGGGGAAAAGGTGACTGCCGAGCATGCGTAAAGCCACGAAGTTCCAGTTCCGAGCCAAGGAAATCCGCCCTTCCAGTATGGGCGCGGCGGTTCTCAGGTTGCTGCGGGACGGCATCGCGGCACGCGCGCAGGCAGTAGGCTCCGTCCCCGCATCGCGTCCCAAGGGGCATTCGTGATGCGGCGGGAGGTGTTCTCCGCAGAAAACCGTCGCCGCATGGCCATCATGATGGCGGCAGCGGCGTCTTTTACGATCGGCACCTCCAACGCCATGGCAGCCTCCGGCCCGGCCACGAAGCTGGTGCCGTGCGGTGAAAGTAGCTGCCTGCAAGTTTCCGGCCACCGCTCCGATCCTTCTTCCCCGGTGCACATCAACGGCCGTCCTGTGACTGTCGAGGGTGGCAAGGCGTGGAAGGTAGTGTTGCCCTTGCAGACGGTGCGAGTCTGGTCCGCCCCTATCGCGCGGACCATCGCCGTCAGCGTGAGCGATGCCGACGCGCCCGGCACGCAGCAGGCCGAGTTGCCGATCGGTCTGCTCGGCCACGTCACCGAACTCGCACTGGTGGTACGCGGCCGCTGAATCCGGCCGATATCGGTAGATTGTCAGTTCCCCTGCAGAGCGCTATGACGTATGCGGCCGCCGTCCGAGTGGTCCTCGACATGTGTGCAGGAGATGATGATGAAGATTGGCCTGATGGCGCTCGCCGCCTGTGCCCTTACCGTTGCCGGTTCGGCTTCGGCAGCGACCGACGAAAACCCCTTTGCCCGCGATCAGGTCATGCTTGACCTCAAGGGTCTCGACCTTGCCACCACCGATGGCCAGCAGCGCCTCGCGATCCGCATGGACCAGGCTGCCCGCTCGGTCTGCGGCGAGGGTATGGCCCGCGTCCATCTCATGGCCGAGCGCAAGGCTCAGGACTGCCGCGCGGCGGTGAAGGCGGACATCCGCACCCGCATCGAAGCGCGCATGGCAACGGCCTCCACCCCCTCGCGCGTGCAACTCGCCAGCGCCCGCTGAGCGAAGTTGCCCGGCCGGTGATGCGCTCCGATTCGCGGGGGCGCGCCGGAACGGGCCTGCGATGAAGACATCTTCGCGCGGCGGTGATCCGCCGCGCTTTTCTTTTGCGCATCCGCGAACACCGGAAAACCGGACAGGACAAGTTGTCGCTGCGGCGAATTGCCTCCGTCGGATCGTGACCCGGTGCGGTTGAAGTAGCGTTTTGCGCAAGTTTCGCGCATGGTCGCCGCGTCGCGGAGAAACGGGGGAGGCGTGACGGCGCATCCCTGCCGCTCTTCATGCACCTTCAGATACGCCGTCCCGGCGCAGCGCCATGCGAAAGGCCAAGATGCAACCGATCACACTGACCCGCTTCCTCATCGAACAGCAGCGGCGCGAGGACAGCGCCTGCCCTTCCGAACTGCGCCTCCTCATCGAGACGGTCGCCCGGGCCTGCAAGTCGGTGACTTTCGCGATCTCCAAGGGCGCCCTCGGCGACGTGCTGGGCACGCTCGGCTCGGAGAACGTGCAGGGCGAAGTGCAGAAGAAGCTCGACGTCATCGCCAACGAGATACTGCTCGACGCGAACGAATGGGGCGGCCACCTCGCGGCCATGGCGTCGGAGGAGATGGAGACCATCCACCGCATCCCGAACCGCTATCCCAAGGGCGAATACCTGCTGCTGTTCGATCCGATCGATGGGTCGAGCAACGTCGATGTCGATCTGTCGGTCGGCACCATCTTCTCGGTCCTGCGCGCGCCGGAGAATTCGGCCGGGCGCGAGGTGACGGAGGAGGACTTCCTCCAGCCGGGCAGCGAGCAGGTGGCCTCGGGCTACGCGATCTACGGCCCGCAGACGCTGTTGGTGCTGACGCTGGGGGCGGGTGTCTACGAATTCACGCTCGACCGTGAAATGGGCGCCTGGCGCATGACCGACGGCCCGCTGAAGATCGCATCCGGCAACAAGGAAGTCGCCATCAACATGGCCCGCCGCGCGCAGTGGTCACCGGCCATCCGGCGCTACGTCGATGCCCGCGTCGGCTGCGAGGAAGGCCCGCTGGCGGGTGAGTACAACATGCGCTGGACGGGCTCGATGGTGGCGGACATCCACCGCATTCTCAAGCGCGGCGGCGTGTTCCTCTACCCTTCCGACCACCGCAAGCCCGGCAAGGCGCGCCTGCGCCTGCTTTACGAAGCCAATCCGATGAGCTTCCTCATCGAGCAGGCCGGCGGCACCGCCATCGACGGCGAGGCGCGCATCATGGATGCCAAGCCGACCGGCCTCCACCAGCGCATCGGCGTCGTCCTCGGCGACCCGGAGGAAGTCGCTGCCCTGCTCGAGGAAGCCGGGCAGATGGCGAGCGCGTGATCGCGGTATGATCGACGGGCGGAGGCTTTGTCTTCCGCCCGTTCTTCCGGCGAGGCAGGCGTTAGCTGGCCCGGCAGTAGGCGATGACGTTGGCGACCACCTGCTCGCGACGCTTCGCCGCAGCCGCCGGGCTGGTGGTATCGACCTTGAAGATGGTCGCAAACGTATAGCGGTTGGACACGAAGTAGAACGACAGCGCGCTGATCGTCATATGCAGGTCGACCGGGTCCAGCCCCGGGCGGAACGTGCCCTCGGCGACGCCGCGTTCGATAAGGGCGCGGGTGCCGGGCAGTACCGTTTCGTTGTACGTCTCGACCACTTCGCCGACATGCGGGGCGTGTCGCATGTTCTCGTCCATCACCAGTCGCACGAGTTCCGGGTGCTCGTAGTGGTAGTCGAACGTCAGTTCCGTCAGCCGCGCCAGGGCATCGATCGCGGGCATGTCGTCCAGCCCGGCGGCGAGTTCGGCCGAGCGTATGCCGCGATAGGCTTCAGTGAGGACCGCGCGATAGAGCGCTTCCTTGCTGCCGAAGTGATAGTAGATCATCCGCTTCGACGTGGCGGTCGCGGCGGCGATCTCGTCCACGCGGGCGCCTGCGAAGCCCTTGTCCGCGAAATGGGCTGTGGCGATCGCGATGATCTCTCGCCGGTTGCGTTCGGTGAAGCCGTCATCCTGCATGGCGCGCCCTATGGCCTTTCGAGGGCCGGGGGCGCAATGCCCTCAGCCCCTTTTTAACAATCAGATCTGCATCTTGACCTGCACGCCGAGTGCCAGCGCATCGTGCGTGGTTCGGTAGGAGAAGGCGCCCGGATCGACGATGTACTGCACGTCGGGACGGATATTGAGCCAAGGCGTCATCTGCAGGCCGTAGCTCATCTCGATCGCCGTCTCGCCTTCGGGCAGGGCGGTGTAGCCGTCCGCGAGGCCGAGGAATTCGGCGTGAAGCGCGCGCAGGCGCTCGTTGACCTGCGCGTGGATCACGCCCAGCGCGAGGGTGTCGGCGTCGCGGCCCTTGAAGGTGCCCAGCTTGAGGAAACCGGCCGCGTACCAGCGGGTGATCTGCGCCGACTGCTCCGGGTTGGCGGTGAAGTGGCCGAAGATCGAGAGGCCGCGCTTGCCGTTGCCGCCCTTGTCGCGCAGGATCATCTGGTCGCCCAGCACATAGCCGCCGAAGCGACCGGTCACGCGGCCCGGGGTGCCCTGCCGGTCGGCATTGGCGGTGTCGTAGTAGAAGCCCACCTTGTAGTGGCCGGGCATCACGTGACTGCCCGGCGCGGCGCCGGGATCGTATTCCAGTTCCAGCGGCAGGACGACGCCGGTAGTCTTGCCCGCGAACGGTTTGAAGGCGTTCTTCTCCAGCCCGAGGTCGGGGTTGGTCTGGTAGACGCCGGTGCGCACGATCAGGTCGGGGCGCACCTTGTAGCGCACCGCCAGCCCCCAGCGGGCGTTGGGATAGTTATACCAGCCGGTGCTGCCGCTTTCGGACAGCGGGTGCGCGCAGAATGCCGCGTTGACGAGGTTGCAGCCGATCGACAGGCCGCCGAGGTCGTTGCCCATCGCAAAGAAGCCCGCGCGCAGGTTCAGGCGGCCGCCATCGAAATTCTGTTCCCATGTCAGTTCGCTCAGGCGCGCATAGTAGCCGCCCGCCGCTTCCTGTATCGGCAGGCGGTTGCCCACGAAGTCGGACGAGATGCCGATGCCCCGCCGGTCGTTGATGGTCACGTGAATGGCGCCGCCGTCGATCCCGGCGATCTTGTCCATGTCGAGATCCACGCCCGCGCGGATCTGCTGGACATAGGCGGTGCCCCGGCGCTGGCCGCCATCGACGTTGGAGAAGGTTTCCGAGACGTAGTCGGCGCGCACGGTGATCCCTGCGTCCTTCAGGTCGGTGCGCACACCGCCCCAGTCGCCGGTCAGCGTTTCACGCGGATGCGGCGCGTGCAGAGGTCTGGCGGTGGAGGCGGCCTGCGTGGAAGTCGGCCGATGGTCCTGCGCGGAGCCCGCAGTCGCGGCGGCGCCGGTCACGACGACATTGGTTGCGGCCTCCGCCTCGGCGTCTTCTGCCAGTGCGGTCATCGGGAAAGTGAAGGCGCAGCCTGCGGCGAGCGCTGCGAGAGAATGGATGCGACGGCCCATGGCCCCCTCCTGCTGCTGCTCCCGCGCGCGGCGAGTTCCGGCGGCGGGGCAGCTCTGTCTGGTCGTTGGAAATGGGGGGCAGGCCTCCGGCCCGCCCCCCATCAGGGTCAGGGCAGCTTGTAAGCGACCACGTAGTCGCCGCGCTGCTTGGACTGTCGGGCACCACCGGCGGTGATGACGATGTACTGCTTGCCGGTCTTCGGCGACTTGTAGCTCATCGGTCCGCCCTGGCTGCCGACGGGCAGGCGCCCCTTCCACAGCTCCTTGCCGCTGCCCGAATCGAAGGCGCGCAGGTAGAAGTCCTGGGTGCCGGCGATGAAGACGAGGCCGCCCTGCGTGGCGAGCGTGCCGCCCAGCGTCGGCATGCCGATCGGGATCGGCAGGCCCATGCGGATGCCCATCGGGCCGGTGTCTTCCACGGTGCCGACCGGGACCTGCCACTTCACCTTGCGGGTGTTCATGTCGATGGCGGTCAGGGTGCCGAACGGCGGAGCCTGGCACGGAATGCCCAGTGCCGAGAGGAAGCGGTCCTTGGTCACCGAGTAGGGCGTGCCCTTGAGCGGAACCGAGCCCATGCCGGTGTTGACGGCCTCGCCCGCGGCGCCGGCCTTGCCCTGCTGGGCCTTGGTCTGCGGGAACATCTGCACCCACAGGCCGAGGCGCATGTCGTTGGCGAAGACGGTATTGGTGGTGGGGTCGATCGACAGGCTGCCCCAGTTCATGCCGCCCAGCGAGCCGGGGAAGGCCAGCGACTTGTCCGTGCCCGGCGCGGTGTAGAGGCCTTCGTAGCGCATGCCCTTGAAGGCGATGCGGCACATCAGCTGGTCGAACGGGGTGGCGCCCCACATGTCCGCCTCGGTCAGCGTCTGCGCGCCGATCTGCGGCATCCCGACCGACCTGGGCTGGGTCGGCGAATAGGGCTCGCCGGGAATGTTGGCGGCCTTCACCGGGGTCTCGACGACCTTGGTGAGCGGCTTGCCGGTCTGCCGGTCGAGCACGTAGAGCTGGCCCGCCTTGGTGCCGATGACGACGGCGGGAACCTTGCCGCGACCCTTGACCGGGAAGTCGATCAGGCTGGGCTGCATCGGCAGGTCGAAGTCCCACAAGTCGTTGTGGACCGTCTGGTAGTGCCACTTCTCCTTGCCGGTGGTCGCGTCGAGGGCGAGCACCGAGGCGCCGTACTTGTGGTCGAGCGGGGTGCGCGGCACGCCGAACAGGTCGACCGACGAGCTGCCTACCGGCATGAACACGGTGTTGGACGCCGCATCATACGACATCGCCGACCACACGTTCGGGGTCGAGCGCGTGTAGGTCTGGCCCTTGGCGGGCATGCCGGTGATGGCGGGGTTGCCCGGGTCGAAGGCCCAGCGCAGCTTGCCGGTGATGACGTCGAAGCCGCGGATCACCCCGCCGGGCATGTCGATCTGGACGTTGTCGGCCACGCGGCCGCCGATGACGATGGTGGTGCCCGCCAGCGTCGGCGCGGCGGTCAGCTGGTACTGCGGATCGGGCGCATTGCCGAGGCCCGCGAGCAGATCGACGCGGCCATTGGTGCCGAAGCCGGTGCAGACCTTGCCGGTATCGGCGTCGAAGGCCATCAGCTTGCCGTCGATGGTGTTCATCAGGATGCGGCGTTCGCACGGCGCGCCTGCGGGCAGCGTCGCCGCCGTCACCGGGGTGGAGCCGGGCAGGCTCGGCTGTTGCAGCGGGGCCTTCGCATCGAAGTAGGCGAGGCCGCGGCAGCGCATCCAGACGGAGGCATGGGCGTTGACTTCGGCCTTCCACTTCTGCTTGCCGGTGTCGGCATCGAGCGCGATGACGTTGTTGTGGGGGGTGCAGATGTAGACGGTGTCACCCACCTGCAGCGGGGTGTCCTGGTCCTCGGCGCCATTGCCATCGCTCTCGGCGACGTCGCCGGTACGGTAGGTCCAGGCGACCTGCAGGTTCTTCACGTTGTCGCGGGTGATCTGGTCCAGCGCGACGAAGCGGCTGCCGCTGGCGGTGTTGCCGTAAGCTGCCCAGTTCTTCTGCTCGCTAGCGGCATCGACCGGGGTGAGCGCCGCTTCGACGCCCGCGAAGGGCACGGTCGGGTGCGGCGAGAACATCGCGGCGAAACCGGCCGCAGAGGCGATGCCGACGACGAGGGCGGTACCCAGTGCCGCGCGCCATGCGGGGACCATGCCTTGCGCTTTTCGCATCAGCGGCAGGGAAAGTGCCACCACGGTCATGCCGCCGCCGAGCGCCAGCAGGCGCGAGATGAGCGGCCAGAACGCGAAGCCTACTTCCCACAGCGACCACAGAATCGTGGCAAGGAAGACCGCGCCGAACAGCACGGCGCCGGTCGGGCGACGGCGGGCGATGAGGAAGCCGGACACCACCAGCGCCAGCCCTGCGAGCAGGAAGTAGAAGCTACCCCCCAGGCTCACGAGTCGCGCACCGCCGACGACGAAGAAAAGGCCCGCAGCCAAAATCACTATACCGAGCACCGCCAGCCATATGCGGCTGAGCAGGTTGCCCCCTTCAATCGAGCCGGACATGCGGCTTCTCCTCGAATTTTTCATCTCTGGGACCCTTTGCCCAATGCAATCGCGATCGGCTTGAGGTTACCCTGGAGCGACAGGAAAATCGGGCGGTGACACAACCGCTCAACGTGTGTACCAGTTAGTACATAACATTTCGCGCGGCAAGATGCCCCGAATGAAGGACTGCACGTGCAATCTCAGAAGACCCAGATCGTCATCGTCGGCGGCGGCGCCGCCGGGCTCGAACTCGCCACCCGGCTGGGTGCCCGCTATGGCCGCGCCCACCACGACATCATTCTCGTGGATGAGAACCGGACGCATATCTGGAAGCCGCTGCTGCATGAAGTGGCGGCCGGGTCGCTCGATGCGAACCTCGACGAGGTCGGCTATCGCGGCCACTGCCACAAGTGGGGCTACCGCTATTTCAAGGGCACGCTGGCGGGGATCGACCGGGCCGCGCAGCGCATCGACCTAGCCCCGATCCTCGACGATCGCGGCAACGAAGTCGTTGGCGCTCAGCAACTTCGCTACGATTACCTGGTGCTCGCCTATGGTTCGGTGACGAACGATTTCGGCACGCCGGGGGTTCGGGAGAACTGCATGTTCCTGGACCGCCGCGCCGATGCCGACCGCTTCCGCGACCGGCTGCTGGACCAGTGCCTGCGCGTCTCGCGGGCGATGCTGGCGGACGAGGCGAGCGACGCGCGGGTGCGGGTATCGATCGTCGGCGGCGGCGCCACCGGTGTCGAACTCGCCGCCGAACTTTTCAATGCCGCCGACGCGCTGGGCTACTACGGGCTGGAGGTGTTCGACCGTGGCCGCCTCAAGGTCACGCTGGTCGAGGCGGGGCCGCGAATCCTGCCCGCGCTGCCTGAACGACTCGCCGAGTCGGCACGGGACGAGCTGCAGAACCTGGGCGTGCGCGTCCGCACGGCGACGCCCATCGTCGAAAGCACCAGCGCAGGCATGATCACCGGCGAGGGCGAACTGATCGAGGCCGACCTCCAGGTATGGGCCGCAGGCGTCAAGGCGAAGCCGATCGCGGGCGGGCTCGACGGCCTCGAACTGTCACGCTCCGGGCAGGTGGTGGTCTCCCCCACCCTGCAGAGCGTGACCGATCCCAAGATCTTCGCATTGGGGGACTGCGCGTTCTGCATGCTCCCCGGCCGCGATCGTCCCATCCCGCCGCGCGCGCAGGCGGCGCACCAGATGGCGGCGACCGCGTTCGACAACCTCAGGCGGCTGATGGACGGCAAGCCGCTCAGGGATTTCGACTACCGGGACCGTGGCTCGCTGGTTTCGCTCAGCCGGTTCTCGACGGTGGGTACGCTGATGGGCAACCTCGTCGGCGGGCGCATGGCGGTGGAGGGGCGACTGGCGCGGATGATCTACCTGTCGCTGTACCGGATGCATCTGATCGCGATCCATGGCTGGCTGAAAGGCACCGCGCTGATCGCGGTAGGCCACGTCAATCGCGTGGTGAGACCTCGCCTGAAACTCCATTGACGGCGACGGCCGGGCGCAGGCGCGGAATGAGCCGCCGCTCGCGCACGCTCGCCTGAAAACGGGCGCAGATGACACGCAAGGCGGCCTCGGGATCGGCTTCCTCTCCGCAGACGAACAGGTCGACGGCGGCGAGGCCATCCTCGGGCCAGGTGTGGATCGAGATGTGCGATTCCGCGAGCAGCGCCACTCCGGTGACGCCCATGCCCGCGCCGAAGTGATGCAGCCGCACGTCGAGGATGGTCAGCCGCGCTGCCGCAGCGGCTTCGCGTAGCGCATGTTCCACCCGCTCGACGTCGTCCAGCCCGTCGGCTGCGACTAGGTCGGCGATGAGATGGACGCTCGTTCCGGCGCGGTGAGTCATGGTCAGGCGATGCTCTGGAAGGCATGGCCAAGGTGGGCCAGCGCCGTTTCGGCGGCGGTCACGCCGTGGTGATGGGCTTCCTCGAACAGCGACAGGCCGCTGAGGTCGGAATGCGCGAACAGCACCGGCGGCCGCGCGGCGCGGGCGGCAAGGCGGGCCGGGTCGGACAGGAAGCCCGGTGTGGGCCGGATCATGGCATGGCCCCAGCGCCACAGGTCGATGCGCTCGATCGCGCCGTCGAGGTCGGGGTTCATGGCCAGCAGGTCGTCGCGCACGATGTCCTGCCAGCGTTCCAGTGAGCGGGTCATCATGATCTTGCGGGCCTCCTCGGGCGTCTCGCGCGATAAGGGCATGTACCATGTCAGCACCGTAGGTCCCGAGGCGGCGCTGGCGGTTTGATGCGTGGCGACCACGTAGCCGAGCGCGTCGCTGGCGGACGAGACATTGTCCCATGCGAGGGATACGCCCTTGCCCGCCGGTGGCCGCGAAACGGTGACGTTGGCGACGACCCAGGGCGCGTACGAGAAACCTCCGCTCGCGCACAGTGTCGGTGCCACGCGCGCGGCGACGAAATGCGGCATGGCGAGGATCGCGACTTTCGCGCGCAGGTGCCGACTGCGGCCTGTGGCGTGGTCGAAAACGTCCAGTTCGGCGAGACCGTCGGTGGTGGCGGCGACGCGCAACACGCTGCGGGCCGGGCGCAGGTTCCCCCGGATACGCGCCGCCATCAGGCCCGCCAGCCGGTCGTTGCCTTCGGGCCATGTGAGTTCGCGGTCGCCGTCGCCGTTCGCGGCCCAGCCGCGCCGTGCAGCGAAGTAGTGGATGCCCGCCCAGGCCGAGACATGCTCCGGCTCGGCTCCGTAGTCGTCGCGGCAGCAATAGCGCAAGTATGCGCGCAGGGCCGGGGCGGTGAAACCCTCGGCGTCGAGCCATTCGGCGAAGTTATGCCGATCGAGCGCGGTGAAGCGCGGGTCGGTGCTCGACAGGGGGGAGGGGACGGCAAAGGCAGGCCGTCCGTCCGCGCCCACAGCGCCGCGATAGTCCGCCATGCGCCGTTCGAACGCGCGGCGTTGTGCCTGCTGCGCGGGAGGGAGGCCGGTTTGCGGGAAGAGGCCCTCCTGCCACTCGCCTCGCCAGAGCAGGCGTTCTTCCAGATCGGCGCAAAGCTGGTAGGGATCGTAGACCGGGCCGTCGGCCGTATCGTCCACGATCATGCCGAAGCCGCGCAGCATGTGGCGCAGCGCCTTCGCCTCGCGATTCGGGACCGGCAGGTAATGGGCGCCAAGCGGATAGGCGCTGACCGCATTGCGGCCCGACCGGGCATTGCCGCCGGTGTGGTCCTCCAGTTCGAAAACGGCGAAGTCGCCGAAACCCGCTTCCGCCAGCCGCCAGCCCGCCGCCAGCCCGGCGACGCCGCCGCCTGCGATGACGACGTCGATGTGCTCGACCGGGCCTTCCGGCGCGGGAAAGGCACCGTCGCGCAGGCGGTGGCCGCGCTGCCAGTCGGCGCCGCCCAGGGTTCCGGCCATGGCGGGTCGGCTGCAGCCGCCGAGCAGCGAGGCACCAACGGCTGCCGAGCCGCCTGCAAGAACCGCGCGCCGACTGGCATCAACCTTCATAATGGCCCCATTCGCGCGCGAAGCTGCGCACCAGCGCCTGGTTGTCGAGCCGGTTCACCGGGGTCGGACGGCGCGCCATGTCGGGCGGAAAGTCGAACATCGCGCGTTCGCTCGATGGGGTCAGGAAGCGCAGGCGGGGCGGCAGGCGCACGGCTTCGGCAAGGGGGCGATGCGCGGCAAGGGTGAAGCCCCATTCGCCGAAGCTGGGAACATAGGCGTGGTAGCCTCGCGCACGCAGCCCTGCGGCTTCCAGTGTGGTGGCGACCGTCCAGTAGGATTCGGGCGCGACCAGCGGCGAAGTGCTCTGTACCGTCATCACGCCGTCCGGCGCGAGCAGCCGGGCGACTTCGCGGTAGAAGCTCTCCGTATAGAGCTTGCCCAGCGAGAATTCGGTCGGATCGGGAAAGTCCACGATTACCGCGTCATACGTGCCGCGCGCCTCGCGAACCCAGCGGAACGCATCGGCATTGTGGACGTGCATCCGGGGCGAGGACAGCGACCCGGCGTTCAGCGCCGCCAGTTGCGGCGTGTCGCGGAACAGGCGCGTCATCTCCGGGTCGAGATCGACGAGGGTGACATGCCGCACGCGCGGGTCGCGCAGCACTTCGCGGGCGGCCAGACCGTCGCCGCCGCCGAGGATCAGAACGGCGCTCGGGCGGGCGACGCGGCCGAGCACCGGCCAGACCAGCGCCTCGTGGTAGCGGTACTCGTCGTGGGTGGAGAACTGCAGGTTACCGTTGAGGTAGAGCCGCAGGTCCTCTCCCCGCCGGGTCAGCACCATGCGCTGGTAAGGCGTCGAGCGGGCATAGATCACCGGCTCGCCGTAGAAGGCGACCTCGGACCAGCGCTGCATCCGGTCGGCGGCGAGAAGTCCGGCAACGAGGCTGGCGGCCACGGCCAGCGCGGCGATGACGTCCACCGCGATCCGGCGCTGCCCGCGCAGCGCGACCAGCAGGGCGAGGGCCACGGCGACATTGGCGAGACC
Organism: Novosphingobium sp. 11B; assembly: GCF_054589055.1. Lineage (NCBI taxonomy): Bacteria > Pseudomonadati > Pseudomonadota > Alphaproteobacteria > Sphingomonadales > Sphingomonadaceae > Novosphingobium > Novosphingobium sp. 11B. The sequence continues at coordinate 67,547 of NZ_BAAILP010000111.1, forward strand.
GAAGACGAACCCCGTGCGCATCATGCCCAGCCAGGGCACCAGCACCAGCGGGAACAGCAGCGAGGCGATCAGTGCGCCGACGTAGTCATAGGTCAGGACGTTGGAGACCAGTTCGCGAAAGGCGAAGCGGTGGCGCAGGATGCGGATCAGGAGCGGGATCTCAAGCCCCACCAGCACGCCGATCGCCAGCACCAGCGCGTAGAGCGCGATGCGGAAATCCCCCACCAGCGGGAAGAGCAGGAACAGCCCGGCCGCCGACCATCCGCCGAGAGCGGCGATCAGGATTTCCACGCGCACGAACACGCCCATCTCGTCGCGCCTGACGTGGCGGGACAGCCAGCTGCCGACGCCCATGGCGAACAGATAAGTCCCGATCACCGTCGAGAACTGGGTGACGCTGTCGCCCAGCAGGTAGCTGGCGAGGGTGCCCGCGAGCAGTTCGTAGATCAGCCCGCAGGTCGCGACCACCAGCACCGAGACGAGCAGGATCACCGCCAGCGAGGCAGGCGCGCGCTCCGAGGCGTCGGCCGGGACGAGAGGGTCGGCTTCAGCCACGATGGTCAGCCATGGATGGCGGCGGCGATGATGTTGGAGATGCCCAGGGCCACCGCGCCCGCCAGCAAGGCGACGGCCATGTTGCGGCGCTCGATGATCTCGCGCCACAGTTCGCCGGGGGTCAGCTTGTCGACCAGCACGAAGCTGAACACGAATATCACGATGCCGAGTGCGGCATAGAGCAGGGTGGCGAGGAAGACCGAGAGTGTCAGCATGGGCCGTCTCCTTGAAGGTTACTTGTGCGTCGGGCCGTAGGAGCCGCCCGCGTGCATGGGCCGCTCCTCGTCGGAGAAAGGCGACCAGGCATAGTACGATGCGCTGAGGCACCCGGCCATGACCATCGCGATCCACAGCAGGAACAGGATCAGGCGCGGCGTCATGCGCCGTTCTCCGCGCGGTAGCGGCGCCACACCGCGATGCAGGGGAACAGGAACAGCAGCACCGCCGCCGTCCACCAGTTGCCCCAGGGAAGGGCGCCGGTCTCCGCCTCGATCGAGACGGAGACCGTCTCGGGCAGCGAGGACCATCCCGAGGTATTCGGCGGCGGGTCGCTGGGCCAGCCGTGGGCGGCGGCATCGACGTAAAGGTCGTACGTGCCGCGCGGAACCTTGCCGAGCAGGGTGGTGCCCTTGCGGCTGCCCTCGGTCCACGCCCCGTCGCTGTCGTAGCCGGAATAATGCTCGACGATGCCGTAGCCGTCGATCGACTGGCCGGTGGCACGATCGACGAGGCTGTAGTCGAGATCGACCCAGCGGTTATCGAAATCGCTGCCGCGCGCGGTGACGGTGACGAACTGCCATGGGCGGCGGACGGTGAGGGTGCCGATCTTCACGCCCTCGCGCGTGGCGGCGAAGGGGGCATCGATGCTGCCGGAGGCGCGCTCCACCGGGCCGGAGATCAGCACCATCGCCAGCAGCAGCGCGACGAGAGCTGCGCAGGCGAGGCCAAACATCGTCGGCAGGTCGTCGAAGATGCCGGGCGACGGTACGGGACTACGGACGGCGCGCTTTGCTTTCAGGGGAACGAGGCCGAATGCCTCGGCGACGGTGCCGTCTTCCAGCGGGACAAGCTGGGTCCAGTTGACCTCCCCGCCACCGCCTTCGCGCGACAGCACGGTGTCGCCGCGTTCGTAGAGGGCCGCTTCCACAGTGTCGCCTGCACGCACGCGCCAGTAGAACTCGCCGAGCACGGCAGTGGTTTCGCTGGTCGATGCCTCGCCGTCGCGCGTGTAGCGTTCGCCGCGCCAGGTCACGGTGTCGTCGTCGCCTTCGGGCAGGTCGAGCAGCATAGTGCCGAACTGCCATTCGCGATCGCTCAGGACCAGCCAGCGATAGCCCGCGTAAGGGTTGAAAAGAAGGTACTCTTCCCAGGTATAACCCGAATCCCGCCGCCGCAGCGCGCCGACGGCCTCCCATTCGACGTCGAACAGGGTGCCGCGCCTGCCGGGCGACAGGCGGAAGCCTCGGGCGGCCTTGTCATGCGCCTCGATGAGCGCGACTTCGGGGCGGGCGATGTCGAGCAGCGAGCCGCAATAGCTGCAGGCGAGGTTGACGCTGAGCCCCGCCGCGCGCACTTCCAGCGTGCCGCCGCAGTTCGGACAGGCGACCGTGCGCACGGCGGTCATCGCATCAGCTCGCGCGGGATGGTCCACCCGTCGATCGCACGCAAGTTGGAGGGCGCGAGCGAGGCGAGGTCGCTGTAATAGCCCAGCCAGACCGATGCCTCCCGCGCATCGCGCTGCAGGCTTACCGCTTCACGGTTGGGGCCGCGAAAGTCGATGCTGGTCATCGTGCGACCCGGAAGCGTCGGGAACGGCAGGTCCCCCTCGCTGCCGAGGCATTCGGCCTCCTTGCCGTCGATCGCGAGGAGGGTGACGCCTTCCACCATGAGACGGGCACCGACCACGATTTCCCCGCCTGCTGCGAAGTCCTGGATCATCGGCTGTTCGAGGAGGTCGGCGCGCGCGGCGGTCAGCATGAACGCCCCCATCGCCTCGCCCAGCCAGCGCTCGGTGCCGTCGCCGCCATCGAGCAGCCACTCGTTCCACGAACCATCCGCCCAGCCCCAGCGGACCCGGCCGACGACGGTGAGCACAAGCCCCTCGACGCGCAGGCTCGTGCCCAGCTGGATCGGCGAGACATCGGGCGGCAGGACCGCAACCTTGCCGACGTCCTGCACCTCCAGCCCGTCGCGCAGGAGCAGCGACTGGCAATAGGCGCAGGTCGAATAGGGCAGGGCAGCGCTGCGCACAGGCAGGGCCGCGCCGCATGAAGGACAGTTGCTCACGTCTCCCCCCGAAGACGCGTCAGCGGATGCGCGAGAGAAGCTCGGCCTTCTTGGCGTCGAACTCCTCCTGGCTGAGCGCGCCCAGGGTCACCAGCTTGTGCAGTTTTTCGATGGTGGCGATGGGGTCCTCGGCGGGAGCGGCGGCCGTAGCCTGCGTGCCGAGGCCCTGAGCCATGGCGCCGCCGAGCGCCGTCGCTGCGGCCACGCCCGCGCCGATCCCGGCCACCGATCCGCCTTCCTGCCCGGCTGCGGCCTCGATGGCCTCCGCCGCCTGGAAGCGGGTGTAGTTGCCGAGGTCGCCCAGCACGCGCATCGAGGAGCCCTTGTCGAAATGGGCCTGCACTTCCTCCGGAAGCGAGATGCTCTCGACGTAGAAGGAGAGGCAGGTCAGGCCCCACTGCGCGAAGGCCTTGTCGACTTCCACGCGGATGCGTTCGGAGAGCGCCTGCTGGTTGGCCGCGAGATCGAGGAACGGCACCCCGCCGCCGCCGAGCGCGGTGGCGATCGCAGTCTGGATCGCGGCGCGCAGTTGCGGCTCGAGAGACGCAGTGCTGACGCCGTCGAGCGTGCCGAGGATCCGGTCCACGAACGGCTCGACCGCGGCGATGCGGAACGAATAGGAGCCGAAGGCGCGCAGGCGCAGCGGGCCGAATTCGGCGTCGCGTACCGTCACCGGCTGGCCGGTGCCCCACTTCAGGCCCTGTTGCTCCTTGAACGACAGGAACACGACGTCCGACTTGAACGGCGAGCGAAAGCCCTTGTCCCAGTGCATCAGGCTGGTGAGCACCGGCAGGTTCGCGGTATCGAGCCGGTGCAGGCCGGATTCGAAGGTATCCGCCAGATTGCCTTCGTTGATGAACAGCGCCGTCTGGCCTTCGCGCACGGTCAGCTGGGCGCCGTTCTGGATTTCGCGATCCTCGAACGGGACGCGCCAGGCGAGGTCGCCGGGACGCTCCAGCCAGTCGATGACATCGACGAACTGCTTCTTCAGAAAACCGAACATTGGATCGCCCACTTCCGCCAGATGCCCGCAGCGTATCCGCAGTTCGTCGGGATGAAAAGGGAAATGGAAACAGGGATATCAGCCTGCCGGGTCAGAGGATCGGACGGAGAAAATCGGCGATCGCGGCGGACCACTGCCCGGGCTGCTGATCGACGATGTCGATGCCGCCGCCCTGCAGTTCCACCAGCTTGAAATCCGGGCGCATTTCCTTGGCTTTCAGGGCCGACTGGTAGAGCATGTCGCCGGTGTTGGTCAGAAGCAGCGTGGGCTGGCGGATCTTCATCAACGGTCCCTCCTGTCGGTAGGTCAGGCCCGCATTGTGGCCGTACCAGTAGGCACCGCGCTGGAAGGCGAGCATGGCCTGCACGACATAGTCGCTGATGCGCTCGGGGCTGATCGTGCCCATCGCATAGCGCTCGCGCGCCTCGGCCAACTGGTTCATGTGGGCGGCATGCGGCAGTGCCCGGAACGCGCGCTCGCGTCCGCCGATGTCGGCGATCAGGGCGGCCCGCTGCTCCTCGGGAATGAAGAGGGGGCCGCAGATGACGTTGGCGATGACACGGTCGGGGAACCGGACCGCGACTTCGTTGGTCACCAGCGCCCCGGTATGATGGCCGACGACCGCCGCCCGCCGGATGCCGAGCGCGTCGAGCACGGCCGGCACCACCACGGCATAGTCGCTGACAGCAGGTTCGAACGGCGGTTTGTCGGACAGGCCGAAACCGGGCAGGTCGATGGCGATCGGACGGAAGCCGTGGGCCACCAGCGGGGCGAAGACACGGTCGAACTGGTTGGCGGTCATTACGGCCTGATGGAGCAGGACCAGCGGCCGTCCTTTTACCGCGTCGAGGTAGTGGATCTGGCCATAGGGTCCATCGGCATAGGCGCGGCGCATCTTCACCTCGCCGGTAGCGGTAGCGGGAGCGAGAGGCGCGGGCGCCTTGTCCGCCGCTGCCGCCGGGCGTGTAGCCAGCGAGGTGGCGACCACGCCTGCGCCCAATACTTGCCCCAATACCTGCATCGCCCGGCGACGTTCCAGAAACTCGTCCATGCAGCCCTTTCGATAAATCCGTACTGGTCACTGCAGAGTGCAGTTCCTGCGCCCGGAGCCCACATGTCATGCGGAGTTTGACCGCTCCTCGGCGACGGATGAGTGGCAGGGATGCACCTGCAAGCGGCGATTATTGGGAGATGTCCATATGTATTTACCCTAGGTAAACCATGTTTCACTAGGCGAGGATGATGATTCACGAGTCGTATCGTCGCAGCAGGTGGTATCCGGGGGAGGTGCTCGGCACCGCGCTCGCGTATTTCGCCTGTGCGTCGCTGGCGCTCGTGCTGACCCGTTTCGACGGCGGCATCGCGGTAGTGTGGCTGGCGGGGGCGGTGCTGTTCGCCCGGCTCCATGTCACGCCGCGCCGACGCTGGGCACCGGTGATGCTGGCCTGTACTCCGCTGGCGATCTGCTCCTCGCAGCTGTTCGGATTCAAGGGCCTGACCGGGGTTGGCCTGCCGCTGCTCTGCATTATCGAAGCGGTCGGTGCGGCATGGTTGATGCGCAGGGTGTTCCCCCGGTTCGGCCGTTTCCAGTCGGTGGCGGAAGTCACGGCGTTCCTGGTCGTCTGCGGCGTCATGGTGCCTGCGGTGACGGCGCTGTTCGCTGCGGTCATGACCACGGCGGTGCGTAACATCGGCTTCTGGTCGGCCTGGCGGGACTGGTACGCCGGGCATGCGCTCGGTTTCATCGTGTTCGCGCCGCCGCTGCTGTTGTTCCTGCGCGGCGACGTCGCACACTGGACACGCACCGCCGGGACGCGCGTGCGCAAGCGGACATTCGGGCTGCTGGGGCTCGTGCTGCTCGCGTCGCTGGCGACCTTCGGCCAAAGCAAAATTCCGCTCGTCGTCGTCCCGTTCCTGCCGATGATCGCCGCGACGTTCAGGCTGGGCCGGTTCGGTGCGGTTTCGTCCATCGTCATCCTGATTTCGGTTGGTCTCGGCTGTTCGCTGGCGGGGATCGGGCCGACGGCGCTGCTGACCGGCGGAATGGCGCTCAAGCTGCAGGTGCTGCAGATCTATTTCGCCTCGATCGTGATGCTGCTGCTGCCGCTCGCGGCGGAACTCTACGCGCGGCGGCGCATCGTCGAGCGTCTTCACGCGGCCGAAGCGCTGCACCGGCTCGTCCTCGACCGCATGAGCGACGTGGTGCTGCGCGCCGGTCTCGACGGCACGGTGCGTTATGCCTCCCCCTCGGTCGAGCGCGTTACCGGCTATCCGGCGGCCGAACTCGGGGGGCGGCCGCTGTTCAACCTCATCGTGCCGGACGACCTGCCGATGGTCCTCGACACGCGGCGCGTGGTGCTGGCGGCGCCGGAGGACAGCGCCATCATCGAATATCGCGTCATCCAGAAGAGCGGCGCGATCATATGGGTGGAGAGCCACGTGCGCGCGATGGTCGATGCGGACGGCAACATATCAGGCACCGTCAGCATCATCCGCGAGGTTACCGAACGCCGCCATATCGTCGAGGATCTCAAGAACAAGGCGATGACCGATCCGCTGACCGGCGCCTGCAACCGCCGCGCGTTCGACGATGCGCTGGGTGCACTGGTTTCGTCGCCGCCGATCGGCGCCGAGCCGGGTTGTCTCGCGGTTTTCGACCTCGACCACTTCAAGCGGATCAACGACGAATACGGCCATGCCGCCGGTGACGCGGTGCTGGTGCGCTTCGTGGCCATCATCCGGGCGGCGGTGCGCGAAGGGGATCTCGTCGCGCGGCTCGGCGGCGAGGAGTTCGCGGTGCTGCTGGCGGGGCTGTCGGTGGAGCACGCGCAACTGGTGTGCGAGCGCATCCGCACCCGCCTCGGCACGGTCGGCGTGGAAACGGCGTCGGGAAGCGTCATTGCCGCGACCGTTAGCGTCGGCATCGCACCGCTGTCCGTGGACAGCGACCCGGAGCGGATCGTGGCGGCCGCCGACGCGGCGCTCTACCGGGCGAAGCGGAGCGGGCGCAACCAGTCGGCCGCAGCCTGAGGATCAGCGCGGGACGGGCGCTTCCCGGTGTGCAATCCGCAAAACACCATAGCCCAGCAGGCCGGAAAACAGCGATCCGGCGAGTATGCCGAGCTTCGCCTCCGATTGTAGCGCGGCTGCGTCCGGAAAGGCGAGCAGGGCGATGAACAGGCTCATGGTGAAGCCGATGCCGCACAGCAGGGCCACGCCCAGCATCTGCAGGCGGCCCGCATGGGCCGGAGCGTCGGCCAGACCGAGGCGCACGGCGATCATCGAGAAGCCGAACACGCCCACCGGCTTGCCGATTAGCAGGCCTGCCGCGACGCCCAGCGTGACCGGTGCGGTGAGTGCCGCAGCCGGAAGGCTAAGCACCGGCACGCCCGCATTGGCGAGCGCGAAGAGCGGCACGATCAGGAAGCCCACCGGCACATGCAGCGCATGTTCGAGCCGGTGCAGCGGGCTGGCCGCATCGCCGTCCGGATGGCTCGGCGTCACGTCCATCGGGATCGTCAGGGCCAGCGCGACGCCTGCCAGCGTGGCATGGATGCCCGAGCGATAGGTCAATACCCAGAGCACCGCGCCCAGCGCCATGTAGAGCGAGAGGCTCCGCACACCCATCCGGTTCATCGCGATCAGCACGCCCAGCACGAGCGCTGCCCCGGCAAGGTCGGGCAGCGAGATCGATGCGGTGTAGAACAGCGCGATGATGATCACCGCGCCAAGGTCGTCGATGATCGCCAGCGCGGCCAGGAACACCCGCAGCGAGGCGGGCACCCGCTTGCCCAGCAGCGAGATCACGCCCAGCGCGAAGGCGATGTCGGTGGCGGCGGGAATGGCCCAGCCCTTCGCCGTGTCGCCGGTGTTGAAGGCGTAGAACAGCAGCGCGGGCGCCGCCATGCCGCCCAGCGCGGCGATGCCGGGCAGCACCCGGCGCGACCACGACGAGAGCTGGCCGTCGAGCATCTCGCGCTTGATCTCCAGCCCGACCAGCAGGAAGAAGATCGCCATCAGCCCGTCATTGATCCAGTGCGCCAGCGATAGCGGGCCGAGGCCAAGGTGGAGCACGTGCTCGTACCCGTGCGCCAGCGGCGAATTGGCGAGGACCAGGGCGATCGCGGCCATCGCCATCAGGAACAGGCCGGCGGATGACTGGCCGTCGAGAAACTGGCGAAGGGCGCTGGGGGTCTTGAGGCGGGAGAGGACCATGCGGGGCTCCGGGCTTGGGGGCAAGTGCACCGGCGGCCCGACCGGCACTGCGAAACCTGCTTGCCGGGATCGGCGAGCACCCGCCGGTAGCTATTGCAGCCTTGGCGCGGTGCCGCAACCGGAACCGGGCATAGGAATGCTACGGCTCCGCACCCGATCCCGTCATTCCCGCGAAGGCGGGAACCCATCTGATGCCGGTGCACCCTGCGATGTCGGGAGATGGGTCCCCGCTTTTGCGGGGATGACGGCGATGGAATGGCGGATAATGGTGCTTCAGGCGCGCGGGGGCGGCTCTACCAGCCTGATCCGCACCGCCAGCCCCGGCGCGGCGTCGCGCAAGTCCACCGTGCCGCCGTGGAGGTGCGCCACCGCCTGCACCAGCGAGAGGCCGAGGCCCGCGCCCCAGCCGCCGCGCGCTTCGTCCAGCCGGGTGAACCGGCGCAGCGCCTGTTCGCGGCGCTCGGGCGCAATGCCGGGGCCTTCGTCGGCCACGACGACCGCCGCGCCGTCCGCCTCTGGCACCAGAGACAGGGTGATGGTGCCAGCCCCGTACTTGAGTGTATTGTCGACGAGATTGCCCAGCGCCTGATCGAGCAACTGGCGATGGACCCGCATGTGCAGCGCGGCCGGGGCGACGACCACGATCGCGCGGCCCTGATCCTCGACCATGGGCGCATAGATTTCCGCCACCGTCTCCAGCAGTTCGGACAAGTCGGCGTCGGCCAGGCTCTCGCGGCCCATGCCCGCTTCGGCGCGGGTGATCGACAGGGCGGTCTCGACGATCGCCATCAGGCGTTCGCTTTCGGTCAGGGCCTGATCGACGAAGGGCTGGGCGAGGGGGTCCTCGACGTGCTGCGCCGCCCGGTCGAGCGCGGCGCGCATCCGCGTCAGGGGTGATTTCAGGTCGTGGGCGAGGGCGTCGGTGGCCAGCTTCAGTTCGTCATTGAGCGCGGCCATGCGGTCGAGCGCCTGGTTCACCTCGCTGCCTAGCAGTGCGAAGGCGTCGCCGGTGTCGTCTGCCGGTACACGGCGGGAGAGGCGACCTTCGCGCACGTCGCGCAAGGTGGCGACGCTTGCCCGCAGACGGTTGAGGATCAGCCGCGTCGAGACGTAGGCGGCGAAGGCCGCGAAAACCACGGAGAGCGCCAACGCGATCATCGAGGTGCGTTCGAGCAGGGCCAGCACCTGCCGTTCCGTCTCCACCACCGTTCCGGTGACTAGCATCGAACCGTCCCGCAGGCGGACCGACTGGATCAGCATCGCCTCCGGCGCGGTATGGCCGGAGCGCGGCAGCTTCTCCAGCGCATAAGGCGCGCCGGGTGTGAGGTCGGGCGGCAAGCTATCGAGATTGCCGGTCAAGCGAGTGCCGTCCGGGTTGGCGAGGAAGAGCACACTCGCCCGCTCGATCCGGCGCGAAACCTTGGCGTCGATGGCGCGGGAGATCGCCGGCTCGCCGCCCTCGTTATAGGCGTCGAGCAGGTCGTCGCGCAGGGTCACGGCGACGGCCACGGCGTCCGCATGGCTCTGGGATCGCAGCAGCAGCGCCGGGCCGAGCAACAGTACCGCAGCCGCGACGATCTGGAACAGGAAGACGAGCGCGGCGAAGCGGAACGTGGTCGAGTGCCAGATTTTCACGGTTCGGCGCCGATGCGATAGCCCGCGCCGCGCACGGTATGGAGCAGGCGGCGCGCCTCGCCCTCGTCGATCTTCTTGCGCAGGCGGCTGAGGTGAACGTCGACGACATTGGTGCCGGGGTCGAAGTGGTAATCCCACACGCCTTCGAGCAGCATCGTGCGGGTCACCACCTGATCGGCATGGCGCAGCAGGAATTCGAGCAGTCGGAATTCGCGCGGCTGCAGTTCGATGACTCGCTCGCCCCGGCGCACGCGGCGGGCAAGGAGGTCCATTTCCAGATCGTCGCAGCGCAGCACCGTTTCCGCCACGGCGGCAGGTGCGCCGCGGCGGATCAGCAGCCGGATGCGGGCGAGCAGTTCGGCGAAGGCGAAGGGCTTGACCAGATAGTCGTCGCAGCCGTTGGTCAGTCCCTTGATCCGGTCTTCCGGCGATCCGAGCGCGGAGAGGATGATCACCGGCGTCTCCAGCCCGGCGCCGCGCAGGGCTGCCAGCACCGCCATCCCGTCCAGCCCCGGCAGCATCCGGTCGAGCACGATGCATGCATATCCGCCGTCCGTGCCCAGAAACAGGCCGTCGCGCCCGTTGGCGGCGCGGTCTACCGTGAAGCCCGCCTCGTCGAGGCCCTTGGCGATGAAGTCGGCGGTGTCGGCATCGTCCTCGACGAGCAGGATCTTCTGGCTCAACGCGCCTTCCTCACACTTGCGGTCCTTCCATTGTGAGCCGTGTGGCCCTCCGGCGCGATGGGGAGCGGATTAACTTTCGCTCATGTTCCCTCCAGCCGGGGGAGGCTCCGCGCATCGTATGCACCTTGGGCGCGCCACGACAAGAGTTGAGACCACATGGATACCGACACTGCCATCCTCGACGAGCGGACCTGCCGCCTGATCTGCCCGATCGCCTCGGGCATGGTCGGGGTGTGCATGACCGGCATCGGGCTACTGCGCGTGGCGGTGTCGGTGCGAGGACATGAGACGATCGCCGACGATCTGCTCTCGGTCGATGCGCTGCTGTTCCTGCTGGCGACGCTGGCCTCTTATTTCGCGCTAAGGGTGCAGTCCTCCACGCGGCTGCACGGACTGGAGCGGGTGGCGGATGCGGCGTTCATCCTGGCGATGTCGCTGCTGACGGTGGCGTGCTTCGTGATCACGTATTCGCTCGGGGGCTAGGCTTTTCCTGATTTCACCCACTTCGCTCATGCTGAGCTTGCCGAAGCATGGGAGGCGCAGCGCCACGTCTCGGGGCCTTCGACAAGCTCAGGCTGAGCGGGATGGGGAGGGTGACGCGGCAGCCAGATTGCCGATTGTTCATGTTGTGGCGAGCCTCCGGCAATCCGGCCGAGCGCACAAACGGCACCATGTTGCTGAGAACCGCCCTTTTTCTCTCGCTCCTCGCCGTGCCGCTCGGTGCGCGCGCGGCTACGCCCGTCGAGGGCGTCTGGCTCAACCCGTCCGGTAGCGTCGCCGTGCGTACCGGTTCCTGCGGGCCAGGCCTGTGCGGACGCGTGGTCTGGGCCAGCGGCCAGGCGAAGGCCGACGCGCAGGACAGCGGGATCGCGTCGCTGATCGGCACCGAACTGCTGCAGGACTACCGCCCTGAGGGCCGCATATGGCGCGGCACCGTCTTCGTTCCCGACATGGGGCGCCGCTTCGATTCCCGGATCGAGCCTCTCTCGGCCGACCGGCTGAAGATCAGCGGGTGCATCCTTGGCGGCTTTTTCTGCCGCTCGCAGGTTTGGACCCGCATCGCGCAGGTGCCGGCATGACCGCGCTGCTTGCTTTCCTCTCGCGCTATCGAAAGCTGGTAGAGGCGGGCGCGGTGCTGGCGGTGATCGCCCTCGGCTTCGTCGCGCTCAATACGCTGACGCACGAAATCCGCTACTCGCAGGTGCGCGCGGCCGTCCATGCGCTTGACGCCGGCCAGATCGCGCTGAGTCTCATGCTGACCGCCGCCAGCTATTTCGCGCTGACGTTCTACGATTTCCTAGCGCTCAGGACGATCGGGCACCCGCTGCCGTGGCGCACTGCCGCGCTGGCGTCGTTCACCAGCTATACGCTCAGCCACAACCTCGGGCTTTCGCTGCTGACGGGCGGGTCGGCGCGCTATCGCATCTACGTTGGTGCCGGGCTCGACGGGCCGGAGGTCGCCAAGGTCGTCATGCTGGCGGCAGGCAACTTCTGGGCCGGCGTGCTGGCCGTCGCGGGCGCGGCGATGCTGGTCCATGAAGGCGGCCTTGACTTCGGAGCGGTGATACTGACGCCGCAGGCGGCGCATGCGCTCGGCGCGGCGATGCTGGCTCTGCTGGGCGCGCTGGGCTTCGCGGCTGCGCGGGCGAAGCAGTTGAGGCTGCCGGGAATCCGCCTGCCGCTGCCTTCCGCGCGTGAGATCGCGGCGCAAGTCGGCGTCAGTGTCGCCGACATCGCCTGCGCGGGCGCGGCGCTTTTCGTACTGCTGCCGGGCGCCGACCCGGCGCAGCTGCCGATCTTCGTCCTGGCCTATGCATTGGGCATCGTCGTGGCGCTGGTGACGCATGTGCCGGGCGGCCTCGGCGTGTTCGAGGCGGTGGTCCTCGCCGTGGCGCCGGGGGACCGGGCGCACCTTTTCGCGGGGCTGATCGTCTATCGGCTCGTCTATTATCTCCTCCCGCTGGCACTGGCGGCGTTGCTGCTGGCCTGGCGCGAGGGTGCCCGCAGCCGCCGCGTGGCGCGCCTTGTCGGCGGGGTGCAGAGCGTCGCCACCGGCCTTTCGCCGCTGCTGCTGGCAAGCGCGACGTTCCTTGGCGGCGGCATGCTGCTGCTGTCGGGCTCGCTGCCTGCCGTCCACGCGCGCATGGGACTGCTGGCTGACGTCATGCCGCTGCCCGTCATCGAGGCGAGCCATATCGCCGCCAGCCTCGTCGGCACCGCGCTGCTGCTCCTCGCGCCGGGACTTTATCGCCGGCTCGATGGCGCCTGCCTTGCGGCCCGGCTGCTGCTGGTGGCGGGTGCGGTATTCTCGCTGGCCAAGGGCATCGACTATGAGGAGGCGCTGGCCTGCCTTGCGCTGGCCGCGCTGCTGCAAATGACGCGCCGGGCCTTCTACCGCCGCACCGCGCTGACCGAGACGCCGCTCACCGCGGGCTGGATAGCGGCGGTGGTGATGGCGGCGGGACTGGCGCTTTGGGCGGGCCTCTTCGCCTATCGCCATGTACCCTACAACGACGACCTGTGGTGGAAGTTCGCCCTGCGTGCCGATGCCCCGCGTTACTTGCGCGCGGCGCTGGCCTCGTCGGTGTTGCTGGCGGGGTTCGCGGTCTGGAGGCTTTGCGCGCCCGGCAGCGCGCGCGGCGACGCGCAGGTGATGGAGGATGCCCCGGCGATCCGCGCGATCCTCGCCACCAGTCCGCGCACCGAGGCGATGCTGGCGCTGACCGGAGACAAGCGGTTCCTCGTCTCGCAGGCGGGCGACGCCTTCGTCATGTACCAGATCAAGGGTTCCAGCTGGGTCGTCATGGGTGATCCGGTCGGCAACGAGGGATCGTGGGGCGAACTCCTCTGGACCCTGCGCGACATGTCGCACCGCAGGCAGGGACGGCTGGTGCTCTACGAGATTTCGCCCGCCACGCTCGACCTTGCCATCGGCATGGGCCTGCAGATCGTGAAGTATGGGGAGGAGGCGGTGGTCGATCTCACCACGTTCGAGCTGGAAACCCCGCAGCTGCGCTCCGTGCGCAAATCGGAGCGCACCGCCGCTCGCGCCGGCGCCCGGCTGCGGGTGGTGCCGGCGGCGGCGGTGCCGGTGATCCTCGATGAACTGGAGGCGATCTCCGACGAGTGGATGACGGCCAAGGGCCAGCGCGAGAAAGGCTTCAGCCTCGGCGCCTTCGACCGCGCATACCTGAGCAACTTCGACATGGCGCTGGTCATGGTGGAGGACCGCATCGTCGCCTTCGCCAACCTGTGGTGCACGCAGGACCACACCGAAGCCTCGGTCGACCTCATGCGCCAGCGCGAGGACGCGCCGCGCGGGACGATGGATTTCCTGTTCACCAACCTGCTGCTCTGGTCAAAGGCGCGCGGATACAAGCGCTTCACGCTGGGCATGGTGCCGCTGTCGGGGATCGAGGGTGGCCCGCTCGCGCCCGCATGGGCCAAGGCGGCGGCGCTGGTGTTCCGCCATGGCGAGCGCTTCTACGGCTTTCGCGGCCTGCGCGGCTACAAGGAGAAGTTCGCCCCCCGCTGGGAACCGCGCTACGTCGCCGGGCCGCACGGCATCGGGCTGATCCAGGGGCTGCACGACGTATCGCGCCTGATCGGCGGCGGGGGAGGGGGGGAACTTGTCCGCCCGATCGCGCCAGTGCCCGCCATCACCTCCGAGGCAAGGATGCTGATCGCATGAGCCGCGTTCGCACTCGCCTTGCCATTGAGCTGTTTGCACTGGCTGCGTTGGGTCTCATTGCGCTGGCCGCGCCGGTGCTTGGCCTGCTCGGCACCGAGCCCATCGTGATGTTCCCGGCCGCTGAGCCCCATCCGCGCGTGGCGGCGGTCTTCCTGTCCGGAGACATGGGCTTCCACTTCGGCATGGGCGAGAAAGTCGCCGCCGCCGTTGCCGCCAAGGGCGTCCCGGTGGTCGGGGTTGCGTCCCCGGTTGTCTTCGCCACGCACCGCACCCGGGCCGAGGCGGACGCAGTCGTCGCCGGCGCGGTGCGCCTCGCCCTGACGCGTACGGGAGCGAGCCGGGTCGTGCTGATGGGCCAGTCCTACGGCGCCGACATCCTTGCCACCACGGCGCCGGACCTGCCGCCGGATCTGCGTGCCCGGGTCCTTGCCATCGACCTCACGGTGCCTGCGCACGACGTCTACTTCCGTGCCGATCCGGTGGGCCTTGCCTACCTCGGCAAGCCGGACGCGCACCCGTTGCTGGCGATGCGCGGGGTCGACTGGGCGCCGGTGGTCTGCGTCTACGGGCTGGAAGAGAAGGGCAGCCTGTGCCCCTCCCTCGCAGGCCGGGCGCGGGTCATCGGCCTGAGCGGCGACCATTATCTCGGCCACGATGCGCCGCGCCTGATCGCCACGACTCTTCGCGCGCTGCACGAAGTCGCGCCCGAAGCGGGGTTGCAGCCATGAGCGGGACCTTGAGCGATTGCCATGCCGAGCGTCACGTCGCCTCGCGCAAGTTCACGGTCGATTCCTCGGGGGTGCAGAACTGCCGCTGCAAGGTCTGCGGCTGCGACCTCAGGCGGCTTCCGGCCATGCGCCGCTGGTTCCGTTCCGGGATGATGGGCTGAGAGACAGTTTGGAAATTCGCGGAACGAGAATTTCGCGGCACCGGCCCGCTCCCCCACCCGACCACCCACAGGATACTGCCGATGGGCGGTCGGGTGG
>NZ_BAAILP010000111.1:82763-95553 GCF_054589055.1 Novosphingobium sp. 11B
CACATTCCTTACCCCCGGACACCCGACGTCATGAGCAAGCCCATCTTCTACGACCCCACCGGCCGCCGCAGCCGCTGGGCGCGCGGTGTCCTCGCCGCGCTGCTGGTCATCGTGCTGCTGGGCGCGGCGGCTTTCGCGACCACGCTCGTCGCGGTGCCCGCCCAGCAGGAACTGGAACTGCCGACGCCGCGCCTCAAGCCCTCGACCCTGCACGGATCGCCGCTGAAGCATGCGCTGAAGTCCTGGCTGCCGCGTGGTCGCAAGGGGCCGGGGCAGAAGCCGCTCAGCATCGGTTTCTACCTGCCGGGCAACGACGCCAGCTTCCTTTCGCTGGTCCACCACGGCAACGACCTCGACTGGGTGGTGCCCGCCCTGATCAACGTCGCGGGGCCGCAGCATCAGGTGACGGTCGAGCCGGATGCCCGCTTCGACCGGCTGGTCGCGGGCCAGTCGCACCACTTCAAGGTGCTGCCGATGGTCCAGAACGTCGCCGCCGACGGCTGGGACGGTGCCGGAACCGCCGCGCTGCTGCATGATCCCGCGCAGCGCCTCGCGCTTGCCAAGCGCCTCGCCGGAGCCGTCACGCAGGGGAACTACGCCGGGCTGGTGATGGACCTTGAAGCGCTGCCGACGCGCGCCATGCCAGACTACCTCACGTTCCTGCGCAGCTTGCACGCAGCGCTGCCCAAGGGCACCTCGCTTGCCGTCACCACGCCCGCCGACGATGAGGGCGGATGGCCGCTGGAAGCGCTCGCCAGGGCCAGCGACAAGGTCATCTTCATGGCCTACGACCAGCACTGGGAAGGGGGCACGCCCGGCCCGATCGCCGCACAGGACTGGTTCGTCCACGAAGTGCAGGGCGCTCTGAAGCGCATCGGTTCCGAGCACCTCGTCGTCGCGCTGGGCAGCTACGCCTACGACTGGCACGGCGACCAGACCGACGCCCTCGCCATCGAGGATGCATGGCTCGCCGCGCATGACAGCGCTGCGAAGATTTCCTTCGATCCCGCCAGCGGCAACGCAGGCTTCGCTTACGACGACGAACAGACCCACCACACGATCTGGATGCTCGACGCGGCTACCAGCTGGAACGAGTTGTCGGCGCTGAAGCGCCTCGGCATCGGTGACATGGCGCTGTGGCGGCTCGGCACCGAGGATTCCGGCTTCTGGAACGACCTCGGCGCATTCCGCAAGGGCGGCACGCCCGACCTTTCGACCCCCCGCGCGCTCAGCAGTGCTGACATCGAGGGCTCGGGTGAAATCCTGCGCATCACCGCCACTCCGCGCGACGGCCAGCGCGCCGTGCGCGCCGACGGCAACGGTATGATCCGCGAGGAGACCTACGCCGCGCTGCCGACGCCCTACGTCGTCCAGCGCTCGGGCGGCACGGACCCCAAGCGCATCGCACTGACCTTCGACGACGGCCCTGACCCCACGTGGACGCCCCGCATCCTGCGCGAACTGGAGGCCGCCCACGTCCCCGCGACGTTCTTCGTGATCGGCGAGAACGCGCTGGGCAGCCCCGGCCTGCTCAAGCGCATCGTTGCCGACGGCGACGAACTGGGCAATCACACGTACACCCATCCCAATCTCGCCAATGCCGGGCCGCGCCAGACCCGGCTGGAATTGAATGCGACCCAGCGGCTGGTCGAAGCCTATACCGGCCGCAGCATGACGCTGTTCCGCGCGCCCTATTTCGGCGACGCCGAGCCGACGACGCCTGACGAACTCGGTCCCGCGCTGGCCGCGCAGGAGGCGGGCTATACGGTCGTGGGCCTCCACGTCGATCCCAACGACTGGCAGCGCCCGGGCGCGGACGCAATCGTCGACCAGGTGCTTCAGCAGGTCCATTCCGCGACGCCGGAGAATGCCACCAATGTCGTCCTGCTGCACGACGGTGGCGGCGACCGTGCCCAGACCGTCGCCGCGCTTCCGCGCATCATCGCCGCGCTGAAGGGCGAGGGTTATACCTTCGTCACCGCCTCGCAGCTCGTCGGCATCCCGCAGGCGCGGGCGATGCCCGCCATTTCGACCACCGATCTTGCCGCCGTGCGCGTGGACGTTGCCGCGTTCGTGGCGCTGATGGCGGTCGCGGCGGTGCTGGCCTGGGTGTTCTACCTCGCGATCTCGCTCGGCATCGCGCGCGCGGTGATCATGGCGGCGCTCGCCTGGTATCAAAGCCGCCGCAAGCGCGCCGAACCGCCGCATTTCGAGCCCGCCGTCTCGGTGATCATCCCCGCCTACAACGAGGAGCGCGTGATCGCCGCCTCGGTTACCCGGGTGCTCGCCTCCGATTACCCGGCATTGCAGGTCATCGTCGCCGACGACGGATCGAAGGACGGCACGAGCGAGATCGTGCGCGCAGCCTTCGGCGACGACCCGCGCGTGACGCTTTTGACGCTGCAGAACGGCGGCAAGGCCAGCGCCCTCAACCGCGCACTGCTGCAGGCGACCGGCGAGATCGTCATCGCCCTCGACGCCGACACCCAGTTCGAGCCCGAGACGATCCGCCGCCTCGCCCGCTGGTTCGCGGACCCGCAGCTCGGCGCCGTCGCGGGCGATGCGCGGGTCGGCAACCGGGTGAACCTCGTCACCCGCTGGCAGGCGGTCGAGTACATCACCGCGCAGAACCTCGAACGCCGTGCACTGGCCGGGTTCGACGCGATGACCGTGGTGCCGGGCGCGGTCGGCGCATGGCGGCGCGCGGCGCTGGACTCGGTCGGCGGCTATCCGGAGGACACGCTCGCCGAGGATCAGGACCTCACCATCGCCATCCAGCGTGCAGGCTGGCGCGTCACGTACGACCCGCGCGCCGTCGCCTGGACCGAGGCGCCAGAGAGCTTCACCGCGCTCGCCAAGCAGCGCTTCCGCTGGGCTTTCGGCACACTGCAGTGCCTGTGGAAGCACCGCGCGGTGATCCGCACCCGCAAGCCTGCCGGGCTCGGCCTCGTCGGACTGCCGCAGGCGTGGCTGTTCCAGATCGCCTTCGCCGCGATCTCGCCGCTGATCGACCTGGCGCTGGTGGTCTCGATCATCGGCACCGCGCTGCGGGTCTCGGCCCATGGCTGGGCGCAGACCAGCGGGGACGTCGGCATGATGGGCGCCTACTGGATCGCCTTCACCGCGATCGATGTGCTGTGCGGATGGATCGCTTATCGCCTCGACGGCGGACGGGCGCGCTACCCGGCGCACCTGCTGGTGGCGCAGCGACTGGTATATCGCCAGATCATGTACTGGGTCGTGATCCGCGCGATCGCCTCGGCCGTGGCCGGGTGGGTCGTGGGCTGGGGCAAGCTGGAGCGTACCGGTTCCGTCTCGGCCCAGCTTGCCGCCGGATGATGCTTACCATGCGGCGCGTTCCTCCGGCGTGAGCGGCAGCGGCATCGAGCGCCCCTCCCGCGCGGAGGCTGCACCGGCTTCCAGCACGGCCATCACCGCTAGCGCTTCGATCGGGCGCACCGGCGGCAGGGCGTCGCCCGCCAGCGCGGCGGCGACGGCGGTGTAGAATCCACGCTGGTCGCCGGGCGTGGCGGGGATGGAGCGGGGCTCGCCAGAACCGTCGTAAACGACGAGGGCGTCGGCATCTTCGCCCCAGCCCGGCGCGCCGGGCCGCAGTCCGGCGAGGAGCTGCACTTCCTGGCCATCGGCCTTGAGCTTGACCGCGCTGCCGCCCGTGCCGTGAACGGTGAAGCGCGCCGATCCGCCCGCGACGAGCATCCCGGCATGGACGACGACCCGCAGTTGCCCATATTCGAGTACGGCATGCGCCCAATCGTCGACTTGTGCGCCGTCGCGCTGGATGGCGACGCTGGCGGTGACGCTGTCGGGCAACCCGAACAGCGCGAGCGCCTGATCGACCATGTGCGGGCCGAGGTCGAACCACACACCCGCACCTGGCGCGGCATTCTCACGCCAACGATCGCGCACTTGCGGTCGGAAGCGGTCGATGCGGGATTCGAAGTGAGTGACGCGGCCGATTGCTCCATCCTCGATGGCACGCCGCACCGTCAGGAAATCGCTGTCCCAGCGGCGGTTGTGGAAGACCTGAAGGTGACGGCCGGTCGTTTCGGCCAATGCCACCAGGCCGCGCGCCTCCTGCAGATCGAGCGCGAAGGGCTTGTCGACGACGACGTGGCGCCCCGCTTCCAGCGCCGTGCGGGCGAGCGGCGCGTGCGTGTCGTTGGGCGTCGCGACGACGACGAGATCGACCGTGTCGTCGGCGATCAGCGCCTCGGGCGCGGCATGGACTGTCACTCCGGGAAAGTCGGCATGGACCTTGCCCGCATCCCGCGAGGCGACGGCGTGAAGCACGAGACCATCGCACGCGGCGATCAGCGGGGCGTGGAAGGTCTTTCCGGCAAAGCCATAGCCCAGCAGGCCGACGCGGATGGGGCGGGCAGGGGTATCCATGGGCGTGATCCTTCGCGTTGTGCTTCCTGGCGGATCTACGCAGTCCGGGCAGGCAATCAACCGCGCCAAGGCAAAAGACCTAATGATAACGTTTACATTACGCGAGTGAAAAATGAACGACCGGATGGGTCTCTGAACCCGCCCGGGATGGCGCTCCGATTTGTCCGACCAGAGGCCGGATGCGGCCTAAACATGCTGGTTTTATGCGTGTTAGTGCCATCGCGTTTGATCTCTCGTACCTTTGGCCATGAGGGTGTGATTCGGGGTATGACGCCACAGCTGGCGCTATCGGGTTTTCGCGGTTCGGTGATTGGGCGTGGCGCAGATTTCCAAGGTTTTTCTGGTAGATACCTTCATGAGCGGTAGATTTGCTACGTCAAAAATGAAAACGTTACCCTTCGGAAGATTTTCAAAAAATTATTATAAAACAATGAATTGAATGTATTGCCGCATCGTTCCCAAAACGACCCGCTTGCAATCATCCGCGAATCGGTCATTGTAATGAAAACGTCAATCATTCCAGAACGGGTCACAGGGAGTTCCAGTCTTGCTCAAGCGTCTAACGTTCACTGCCAGCGCGCTTTCCATAGCCGCAGCCTTCGCGCAGCCTGCATTTGCCCAGAATGCGGGTACGGACTCCGCTTCCGCGGCCGATGCCGCGTCGGAGGGCCTCGGCGAGATCGTCGTCACCGCGACCAAGCGTGAGACCAGCGCGCAGAGCACCCCGATCGCGATGACCGTCGCGAGCGGCGAGGAACTCTCCAAGGCGGGCGTCACCGACGTCAACGCGCTTTCCAACATCGCGCCGACCGTCAACATCGCCCAGAACAACGCCAATACCATGATCACCATTCGCGGCGTGTCCAGCCGCGACTACTCGGAAACGGGTGATCCGGCGGTCGCCGTCTCGGTCGACAACTTCTACCTGCAGCGCGCCTTCGCGCTCAACGCGGCGATGTTCGACGTGGAGCGCATCGAAGTCCTGCGCGGCCCGCAGGGCACGCTGTACGGCCGCAACGCCACGGCAGGTGCGGTCAACATCGCGACGGTCAAGCCGACCGACGACTGGAAGCTCGATGCCGCCGCCGAGATCGGCAACTACGGCACCCTCAACTTCGACGTCGGCGCGACCGTCCCGGTCAGCGACACCCTCAGCTTCCGCTTCGCCGGCACCCGCAAGACCCACGAAGGCTACCGTGATAATCCGGGCCTCAAGGACGGCGACGACGGCAACGTGACGGGCGGCCGCGTCCATGCGCTGTGGACCCCGACCAGCCGCCTCTCGATCCTCGTCACCGGCGAGATGACCCGCGTTGACGGCGTCGGCTCGACCATCAAGGCGGTGCCCTATACCGACGTCAATTCCGACGGCTCGCTGGAGATCGGCTCGTCGAAGAAGTTCGAACTGAACAACCAGGGCTATACCCGCATCCGCACCAAGGCCGTGCGCACCGCGATCTCCTACGACATGGACTTCGCGACGCTGAGCTTCTTCGGCGGCTTCCAGAAGTCGACGCTGAACCGCGACAACGATCAGGACGGCGGCACGCTCTACAACTACGGCTTCCAGCAGAACGAAGACGTCAAGGACCAGAACTACGAACTGCGTCTCAGCTCGAACAACAAGACCGGCTTCACCTGGCAGGTCGGCGGCTATTTCTTCAAGGAGACCGACGCGCTGCTGACCTACTTCCAGGTCCACGGGCTCGCGGTCGATCCGTTCAACTTCTATACCTTCGACTACGACGTGGGCAGCAAGTCCAAGGCCGTCTTCGCGCAGGTCGGTTACGACCTGACCGACAAGCTGAAGCTGGAAGCGGGCGTCCGCTACACCAAGGACAACAAGTACCAGGTCGGCTACAACGACATCGCCGGTGCCTATTCGGACCTCGACAACCACTATTCGGGCGATCAGGTCACCTGGCACTTCGGCGCGAACTATCAGGTCACGCCTGACAACCTGTTCTATGCCAAGGTCGACAAGGGCTACAAGGCGGGCGGTTACACCACCAACTCCTCGTTCGGTCCCGAGCAGATCATCGCGTACGAAATCGGCACCAAGAACCGCTTCCTGAACAACACGCTGCAGGTCAACCTGAGCGGCTTCTACTACGACTACAAGGACCTGCAGACCCAGCAGGAAGATCCGGCGACGGCGCTCGTCTACACCCTCAACGCGGGCAAGGCGCGCGTTTGGGGTGCGGAACTCGAAACGCTGTGGCAGGTCACCCCGGACACCCGCATCGACGCCAACGTGGCATGGCTCGATGCGAAGTATGCGGAGTTCTGCACCGTCACCGCGGCCTCCTGCCCGGCGGCCAGCGACTTGTCCGGCAACCGCCTGACGCAGGCTCCGGAATGGACGCTTTCGGGCGGCATCCAGCATGACTTCCACCTGCTGGGCGGCACCCTGACCCCGCGTGTCCAGACCCGCTACCAGTCGAAGAGCTACTTCACCTTCTACAATACGGCGGCCGAACAGCAGGGCGCCTACTGGAAGAGCGACGCGCAGATCACCTACACGCCCGACGACGGCCCGTTCTCGATCACCGCATACGTGCGCAACATCGAGAACAATACGATCCTGACGGCGAACAGCAACGCCGGCTATGCCAGCGCCTACCTCGTCCAGTTCGCTCCGCCGCGTACCTACGGCGCGCGCCTGACCTACTCGTTCTGATCGGAACTGCGGGATGGTCCTTCTCTCCTCCGGACTGTCCCGCGCTCCCTCCCACCCTCCGCGAGCGCAAGCGCGAAGGGTGGGAGGCCCCTTTTTCCCATCCGCCTCGAAACACGCGATCCTCGCGGACAGGACAGCCATGCCTCACGATCTCGTCGAACTTGCCGAAGCGATCGCCAGCGGTGCCCTGAGCGCCGTCGATGCGGTCACCGACGCACTGGAGCGCGCCGAGGACTGGCGGGGGCTCAATGCCTTCGTCGCGATCGAGGCCGAAGCCGCGCTCGACCAGGCACGGGCCTGCGATGAACAGCGCAGGCGCGGATCGCTGCGCGGGCCGCTCCACGGCGTGCCGCTGGCGCACAAGGACATGTTCTTCCGTGCCGGTATTCCCACCGAGGCGGGCTCGAAGATCTGGCGCGGCCACGTTCCCGCCGAAACCTCCCCGCTGATGGCCCGGCTGGCTGCGGCGGGCGCGATCACCATCGGCCGTCTTCACATGGCCGAGTTCGCGATGGGGCCGACCGGGCATAACGCCCACCTCGGCCGCTGCCGCAATCCGTGGAACGGCGAGGCGATTTCCGGCGGCTCCTCGTCCGGTTCGGGCGCGGCGGTCGGTGCGCGCATCGTCACCGGCGCGCTGGGATCGGATACCGGCGGTTCTGTCCGGCTTCCGGCCGCGTTCTGCGGCGTGGCTGGGCTCAAGCCGACCAACGGCCTGCTGCCCGACACGGCGATGATGCCGCTGTCGAAGACGCTCGATACGGCGGGGCCGCTCTCCACTTCCAGCCGGTCTCTGGCCCGCCTGATGGACGTTCTGGTGGACGGCGAATACGAGGCTGGCCTCATCGCCGACTGCTCGGGCCTGACGATCGGCGTGCCGACCACATATTTCACCGATGACCTTCACCCCGAAGTCGCCGCTGCCTTCGCCGCTGCGCGGCAGGTCTTCGCAGACCTCGGCGCGAAAGTCGTCGATGTCGCCATTCCCGACCACTCCAGCTATCCCGCGATCGCCGCCGAGATATGGGCTCCCGAAGCCGCCGCCTTCCACGCGCGCCATCTGGCGGAGCGGGCGGAAGACTTCGGCGATCAGGTGCGCAACCGCCTGCTGGCGGGCGCGGCGGTCTCGCCGGATGCCTATCTCGCCGCGCTCGGCCGCCGTAAATCCGCGCAGTCGGACATGCTGAGCGGCCCGTTCTCCAAGGTCGACCTGCTGCTCACCCCTGCCGTGCGCTTCCCAGTGCCCATGGCCGAAGAGGTCGGCGCGACCGGCGGCGATGCGATGCAGGCGATGGTGGCCGAACTCTCGGCGCTGACCCGCACGATTTCGATGCTGGGCTTCCCGGCGCTGGTCACGCCGATGGGCTTCGACGCGCGCGGGCTGCCGCTGGCGCTGCAACTCGTCGGCGCTCCGAATTCCGAACAATGCTTGCTGCGTGGAGGGTTTGCCTATGAACAGGCGACTTCCTGGCTCGCGCGCGTACCGTCTCCGCCTCCTCTCCCTTAACTTCTCTCTCCCAGGAGCACTGCAATGGATATTGGTCTGTTCATCCCCATCGGCAACAACGGTTGGCTGATTTCCGAGAACGCTCCGCAGTACAAACCCAGCTTCGAAATGAACAAGAAGCTGGTCCAGACGGCCGAAGGCTATGGCTTCGATTTCGCGCTGTCGATGATCAAGCTGCGTGGCTTCGGCGGCAAGACCGAGTTCTGGGACTACAACCTGGAAAGCTTCACGCTGATGAGCGCGCTCGCCGCCGTCACCAGCAAGATCAAGCTGTTCGCCTCGACGGCTATTCTGACCCTGCCGCCCGCGATGGTCGCGCGCATGGCCGTGACGATCGACAGCGTCGCGCCGGGCCGCTTCGGCGTCAACGTCGTCACCGGCTGGGCCAAGGGTGAATACGAGCAGATGGGCATGTGGCCGGGCGACGCCTACTTCGGCCACCGCTACGACTACGCCAGCGAATACGTGCAGGTGATGAAGGACCTGTGGGCCGAGGGCAAGTCGGACTTCAAGGGCGAGCACTTCCAGATGGAAGACTGCCACATGCAGCCCAGGCCCAGCACCGGCAAGATCGAGATCGTCGGCGCGGGCCAGTCGGCGCGCGGGATGGAGTTCGTCTCCAACTACGGCGACTACAACTTCGTCACGGCGGGCGGCCTCAACAAGCCGACCAAGCATGCGCCGACCGTCGAGGCGCTGGTCGAAGCGGCCGCCAAGACCGGCCGCGACGTGGGCGCCTACATCCTGTGCATGGTGATCGCCGACGAGACCGACGAGAAGGCCATGGCCAAGTGGCAGTCCTACCGCGAAGGCGCCGACATCGACGCGCTGGCATGGATGAGCGACCAGGGCGCGGCCGACAAGACCGCCGGCGAGGGCTCGACCGCGCGTCACATCAACCTGCCGGAAGGCGCGGTGAACCTCGGTATCGGCACGTTCGTCGGTTCTTATGAAACCGTGGCAAAGCTGCTCGACGAAGCGGCCTCGGTGCCCGGCACCAAGGGCATCATGCTGACTTTCGACGACTTCGAGCAGGGCCTCGTGAACTTCGGCGAGAAGGTTCAGCCACTGATGGCCTGCCGTCAGGATCGCCTCGTCGCGGCCTGATCTACGCTACCCTGACGGCCCGGTCTCTCTCTCTCTCCATCGGGTCGTCCAATACCCTCGGCCGGTCACGCCCCCCGCGTGACCGGCTTTTTTGCGCGGTAAGGTTCTGCTGCGACCCTTCGACAAGCTCAGGGTGAGCGGATGTAGCGTAAGGGTTGGGCAGGCGGGGGCGTAGACCTCTCAAACCCGCTCAGGCTGAGCTTGTCGAAGCCCCCGCAGCAAGGCGCTTCGTCAGTCGCGGGAAGCCATCGCCGCCCGCCCCGCCAGCAGTGCGCCAAGGCCCGCAACCCAGCTCACCAGCAGGAAGCTCGTCCCGTAATCGCCGGTAAAGCCGTAGATCGTCGCCATCGCCGCCGGACCGATCATCACGCCGATGAAAGTATAGACCAGCGACCCGCCGATCACCCGGCCCGCGTCCTCGGGCGCGCAGTGGTGCGTGCATTCGGCCATGACGACGCCGTTCCAACCGCTCATGCAGAAGCCGAACAGGCACAGCACGCCGATCGCGACCACCGCAGGCAATGCGTCGATCCGCCACAGCGCGATCATGCAAGCCATCGAGACCACGCCGATCACCGCCAGCACCGTGAACCCGCCGAAGCGGTCGCCCAGCCCGCCCCACGACACGCGGCCCAGCGCTCCGCAGGCCTGCACGCCCCCGGCGACGAGGCCCGCCGCGACCATCGACCAGTGATGCTCGACCAGCATGATCACCGCAAAGGCCGACAGCGAAAGCTGGATCGAGGAATAGAGCATCCCCAGCATCGCCAGCACCCGCAGCGGTGCCTTGCCCCAGACGAGGCGCTGCTCATAGACGAAGCCGCGCCAGACGGAGATCGTGACGGGCGCTGTCGGACGCTCCGGCCCGCCCTTGAGCGCCAGTACGCCGATCATCGCGAAGCAGGGCACCGCGCCGAGCACGAAAGTCGTACGCCAGCCCAGCCATCCTGCGAGCGCCGGGATCAGCAGCGCCGCCACCACGCCGCCGATCGGCACGCCAGCCTGCTTGATCGAGAAGATCAGCGAGCGCCGGTGCGGCGGCGTCACCGCGCCCAGTATCTGCGCCGAGGCCGGATTCTGCACGCCGTAGCCCACGCCGATCACCATCGATGCCAGCAGCGCCAGCCACGGGCTGGCGCTCGTCAGCAGCAGCAATGCGGCGCCGAAGCAGGCGAGGGCGAGCTGCTCCACCTGCATCGGCCCGCGATGCTGGATCAGTGTTCCCGCCATGGCAGAGGCGAACGTGCCCGCCGCGTAGATCACGCTGATCTGGTAACCGACGTAATGCGGTGCCAGCCCGAATTCGCCCGCGACGAGCGGGGCGATCCCGGTCAGCGCCAGCGCCGTCATCGTCGACAGGATCTGGATCGTCGTCGTCGTCGCCAGCACCGAGGCGATCGAGGGGGCCTTTACGGGCGGGCTATGCGTGGAGGCTGTGGAGGTCATTGCTGCACTGCATAATGTAATGCTTTACACGATCCAAGTAGGAAGTCACAATCGTGGGACATGGCGCTATGGCGCCGCCTGCTCGGGAGCCGAATTTCCATGGTCCAGACCCCCTACGCCCCTGCCGTGGCCAATGTCCATGCTGCATTGCAGCGTATCGGCGCGCGCGATGCGCAGGTCCGGGCGTGGCTGCACGTGGACGATACCGGGGCGCTGGCTGCGGCGAGGGCACTGGATGCGGGCGAACCGGTGCCGCTTCATGGTGTCTGCGTGGGCGTAAAGGACGTGATCGCGGTGGCGGGGATGCCGCTCACGCACAATTCGCCGTTGTTCTCCGGCTTCGTGCCTGCCGAGGACGCGCCTTGCGTCGCCACCTTGCGGGCGGCAGGCGCGGTGATCCTGGGCAAGACCGACACCACCGAGTTCGCCGCCGCCGGGCGCAATGCCGCCAGCGCCAATCCGCATGATTTTGCGCGCACGCCGGGCGGTTCCTCGGCCGGGTCGGCGGCGGCGGTGGCGGACGGGCATGTGCCGCTGGCGCTGGCGACGCAGACCGGCGGCTCGACGATCCGCCCCGCCAGCTTCTGCGGCATCCATGGCTTCAAGCCGAGTTGGGGCCTTGTCAGCCGGGAAGGCGTGAAGACCTATGCCAACAGCCTCGATACCGTGGGCTGGTACGCGCGGGACCTCGACCTGATCGACCGGGTCTGCGAAATCTACGGCTTCGCGCCGGGTGAGCGGGAAAGCGCCGAGCCCTTGCGCATCGGCGTGTTCCGCACGCCCTGGTGGGACGAGATGACGCCCGATGGCCAGGCCGCTTTCGACGGCATCGCCGCCGCCATGACGGGGGCCGGGATCGACGTCGTCGAGATCGCCACGCTGCCCGAGTTCGAGCACCTCAACGACGATCACCGCGCGATCCTGTTCCGCGAGGGCGCGGCCGCTTTCCTGAGCCTTGCACGCGCACGGCCCGACTTGCTGCATCCCGATTTCCATCTTCGGGTCGATGCCCTGGCGACATATCCCGACGCTCGGCTGCGCGAGGCGCATGACCGTGCGGCGGCGGCACGGGTGGCGTTCGAGCGGGCGATCGCCGGACTCGACGCCGTGCTGGCGCCGAGCGCGCCGGGCATCGCTCCGCTCGGCCGTTCGCCGGGGGAGCCCCGGTTCAACCAGCCCTGGACTTTGCTGCATGCGCCTGTCGTCAACCTTCCGCTGGCAAAAGGTGAGGGCGGAATGCCCATCGGCGTCTCGCTGGTGGCGCCGCGCTATGACGACCGGCGATTGATCGGCGTCGCGCGCGAGGTGGAAGCGCGATTGACATTTATCGCCAAATAGGTTATATGCCCCAGCATCCGGAGCGGTGCAGATCACATTGCTTCGGTGTATCGGGTCGGCGTCGTGGGCCGGGATGCGGTTTCAGCCGTAGCTACGCAAACCACGCGTCCGTTCGAAGACCCGGACTGTCCCTGCGCTACCGGAAACGCCGTCCATACGTTCCTGCGACACACGGCAGGACATGGGACGGCCATCCCGGATAGCCTTCGGCCGATAACGATGCGAACCCTAACGACGGCCACATGGGACTTTCCGATGGAATACAGGTCGAGCCGGGCTGCACCGTGAGTTACCCGGCCGCT
>NZ_BAAILP010000112.1:0-2666 GCF_054589055.1 Novosphingobium sp. 11B
GACACGCTGGGCATCCGCGTGGCGGCACGCGCCAGCAAGCAGTTCGACGGCTACTACAAGCAGGTCGGCACGACGCAGACCTACCCCACGCTGGATCGCACTTCGACCTCGCAAGTGGTCACGCCGACACTGCACACCTCGGATGCCGCCGGAGACGGGCGCTCCAAGGAAGCCTATGTGCGCGCCACACTGAAGTGGGAGCCGACCGACACGCTGACCGCCGTGCTCAAGGCCAATTACGGCGTGAACGACAGCAACAACCCCAGCGCCGGTTCGGTGCTGTACTACTGCCCCACGGGCGCCTCGGCGGGCAATCCGGCCATCCGTTGCGGACGCCGCTTCGAATCCTCGGCCAACCGCACACCGCTCGATATCGCCGCGACCCAGCCTTATGCCAACAAGGACGGCGCGCAGGGCAACCAGTACAAGTCGTGGGCGGTCAACCTCGGGCTGACATGGGCGCTCGACGACCTGACGATCTCGTCGGTCACCAACTACAACTGGAACCGCAACACCTTTCAGTTCGACGGCGACAGCCTTTCACGATCGGGCGCACCGGGCGTGTTCGCGACCGAGGATTCCAGCTTCCACGCCTTCTCGCAGGAAGTGCGCGCGCAGACCGGCACCGGCAGCTTCTGGGATGCGATGATCGGCGGCTACTACCAGTCCACCATGCGCGATTACGATGCATGGACGGCCTCGGGCGGGCTTGAGAACAGCGCCGCGACGCCGGGCTATCGCCGCTATCTTGCCAATTCCAAGGACTCGCAGACAAGGGGCGAGACATACGCGATGTTCGGCCAGTTGATCCTGCGGCCGATCCAGAACGTCGAGGTCGCGGGCGGCGTGCGCTATACCTCGGAAAGCAAGGACAGCTACTTCCTCCAGCCCTATTCGCACCCGATCCGCGTGGCGCAGGGCATCTTCCTGCCGGGCGTGACGCTGAACTCGAACCAGGATTTCGAGGACTGGTCGCCCGAAGCCACGGTGACGTGGAAGCCGAGCGCGGACATCACCGTCTACGGCGCCTACAAGACCGCCTACAAGTCCGGCGGCTTCTCAAACTCGGGTATCTACAGCCCCAGCGCCGGCCTCGCCGACTTCGAGTTTGATCCGGAGAAGGCCAAAGGCTTCGAGGCAGGCATCAAGACCACGCTGCTCGACCGTCAGCTACGGCTGAACCTGACCGCCTACAACTTCAGGTACAACAACCTGCAGCTGGACTTCTTCCGGTCCGACATCTTCGCCTTCACCACCATCAATGCCGGGTCGGCGCGGACCAAGGGCGTGGAGCTGGAGTTCGAAGTGGCCCCGCGCGCGCTTGACGGCTTCAACCTGCACGGCAGCGTCAACTACAACCGCGCGCGCTACGGCGATGCGCCCGGCGCGCCGTGCTGGGCCGGGCAGACGCGGGGCGAGGGCTGCAATCTGGTCTATGTCGCGGCCACCGACAGCTCGCGTCCGTTCGATCCGGCGACCGACACGGCCGCCAACCGCCAGAACCTGCGCGGGCAAGTCACCGCCAACGCGCCGGAATGGACCGGCAACCTCGGCGCCTCGTACGAAGCGCTGATGGAGAGCGGGGCGAAGCTCGCCTTCGGTCTTGATGCCCGGTACAGCGGCAGCTACCTCGCTTCGGCCTTCGGCAATCCCTATACGAAGCAGCACCGCTACGTGTCGCTCGACGGGTCGATATCGTTCACTACGGCGGACGAGCACTGGCAGCTGCAGCTCATCGGCAAGAACCTGACCAATCGCTGGTACGCCATCGGCGGCACCGATGCGCCGAACACCGGATCGGGCACCGGCACCCTTGCGGGCGTCGTCGCCGACCAGATCGGCTACGCCAGCGTGCCCCGCACCGTCCAGGCGCAAGTCACCTTCCGCTACTGATCCCCCCAAATCCTCCCCCTCGGGCTTCGGCATGTCCGAAGCCCGCCCTTTTTCCGTGGGGAGGGCACCGAGAAGGATGCAATCATGAACAGGCCGTCGCAGATCCTCGCCGCGCTCCTCGCGACTTCCACGCTCGTCTGCTCGTCACAGGGCTTCGCGCAAGTCGCCGCTGACACCGTGGGCCGCACCGTCGAGACCACGCACGCACCGCGCTGGCCGAGCGAGCCGGCCGCGCCCAGGGGGGCGCCGAACGTCCTGCTCATCATGACCGACGATGTCGGCTACGGCGTCACCAGCGCCTACGGCGGCCCGGTCGATACCCCCAATTTCGAGGCACTGGCGAAGCAGGGCCTGCGCTATACCCGCTTCAATACGACCGCGCTGTGCTCGCCCACGCGCGCCTCGCTGCTGACCGGGCGCCTGCCACAGAACGTCAACATGGGCAACGTCACCAACCTGCCCACCGGTTACGACGGCTACACCACCGTCATCCCCAAAAGCGCGGCGACGGTGGCTGAGACGCTCAAGGAAGCGGGCTACAACACCGCGATGTTCGGCAAGGGCCACATCACCCCCGAATGGGAAATGAGCCCCGCCGGGCCCTTCGACCGCTGGCCCACCGGCCTCGGCTTCGAATATTTCTACGGCTTCCTCTCGGCCGATACCTCTTTGTGGAACCCCAACCTCGTCGAGAACGAGAAGCCGGTCGATCAGCCCGACCAGCCAGGCTACCACTTCGAGCGCGACATCGCCGACCACGCGATCGGCTGGCT
>NZ_BAAILP010000113.1:0-9700 GCF_054589055.1 Novosphingobium sp. 11B
CTCTCGGCCGATACCTCTTTGTGGAACCCCAACCTCGTCGAGAACGAGAAGCCGGTCGATCAGCCCGACCAGCCAGGCTACCACTTCGAGCGCGACATCGCCGACCACGCGATCGGCTGGCTCCAGCGGCACAAGGCCAGCGCGCCGGACAAGCCGTTCTTCATGTATTACGCCTCGGGCGCCGCGCACACGCCGCATCAGGCGCCGCAGGAATGGCTCGACAAGTACAAGGGCAAGTTCGACCAGGGCTGGGACAAGGTCCGCGAGGAAACCTTCCGGCGCCAGAAGGCGATGGGCCTGATCCCGAAGGATTCCGTGCTCTCCCCGCGACCGGCTTCGCTGCCCGCCTGGGATTCGCTCGATGCCGAGCACCGCAAGGTCTACGCCCGGCTGATGGAGGCCTATGCCGCCACCGTCGCTTATGCCGATCATGAGACCGGCCGCCTGATCCAGTCGCTGAAGGACAGCGGCCAGTACGACAACACGATGATCGTCTATATCGAGGGCGACAACGGATCGAGCGCCGAAGGCGGCCTCGACGGCCTTGCCTTCGAACAGTCCGCGATCACCGGGCACCAGGAGACCTTCGCCGAACTCGCCTCGCACTACGACGAGATTGGCGGGCCTTACGTCTACAACCACTTCAACGCTGCATGGGCCTGGGCGATGAACAGCCCCTATCCGTGGTGGAAGCAGATCGCCTCGCAGGCGGGCGGCACGCGCAACGGCATGGTCGTGTCATGGCCCGCGCGCATCCGCGACGGCGGCACCTTCCGCGGCCAGTACGCCCACGTCAGCGACGTCGCGCCGACGATCCTGGAAGCCGCAGGCGTCAAGGCTCCCGAAACCGTGCAGGGCGTGAAGCAGCAGCCGATCGACGGCATCAGCCTCGCCTACAGCTTCGCGGCACCCAAGGCCCCATCCGCAAGGCGCACGCAAATCTACGAGATGATGGAGAACTTCGGCATCTACCACGATGGCTGGATGGCGGGCACGCTGCCCAAGCGCATGGCCTGGGAAGTGGGCGTGGGCGAGGACCGCAAGCTCGGCGTCGGCCCGGAGAACCGCAAGTGGACCCTGTTCAACCTCGACAGGGACTTTACCACCGCCAACGACCTTGCAGCGAAGAATCCGGCGAAGCTCAAGGAACTGCAGGATCTGTTCTGGAAGGAGGCGGCGGCCAACAACATCCTGCCGATCCACGACTACAGCCAGGGTGCCGAGGGCCGTCCGACGCTTGGCGGCAACCGCACCGAGTTCACCTATCTCGCCCCGCTCAGCCATCTGAACGAGGACGCCGCGCCGCACACCATCGGCAAATCCTTCACGATCGACGCCGACGTGGATCTGCCCGCAGGGGCGCAGGGCGTGCTGGTGACGCAGGGCGGGCGCTTCGGCGGCTATGCCTTCTACCTGAAGGACGGGGTGCCAGTGTTCCACTACAATGCGGTGGGGACTGACCAGTTCGCCATCCGCGCGGCGGAACCGGTTACGGCAGGTCACCATACCCTGACTGCGGCTTTCCAAGCGGACAAGCAGGAGCTGGGTTCGGGCGGCACGCTGACGATCAGCATCGATGGTAAGCCGGTTAGCAGCGGGCGGATCGGGCGCACGATCCGGGGCTGGATGTCTCATACCGAGGGGTTCGACGTCGGCATGGACACCATCACCCCGGTAAACGGCGACTACACGATCGCGAGCAGCCGGTTCTCGGGGACGCTTCGCAAACTCGAGTTCAAGCTGAAGTAACTTTTATATGTGGGGCGATACCGCATTCGAAGCGCCGTTCCGCACTTTGGGCAAGATCGATCAGGGGCCGTACTTCGCGGTCAAGATGGAAGCTGGCGGGCTGGGCACTGCAGGCGGTCGCAAGACCAACGCCGAAGCTCAGGTTATCGACTGGAGCGGCAACCCGATCCCCGGTTTTACGCTACGGGCAACGCGATGGCGGCGGTGCTGGGCGACGTCTACGGCGGAGCGGGCGGCACATTAGGGCCAGGCATGACCTTCGGTTACATCGCTGGACGTAATTTGGGAGAGCATATTTCCAATCACTGAGATATCCAGCGCCGATAAGGGGAAGCAGATTGCTAATGCACTTTGCTGCCCGCGACTTGGCCCCATCTACGGCGAGCCATGGGCACCATGATAAGAAACCGGACTTTCCGAACCTAGTAGCGAAAAATTGGCCGCTGAGCGGCCGGAATGGGTCGGTGCCAGTCTCTTGGACACTGAAAACTCTAACCGAGGTTGCATCCGTGGATCAGTGGCGCGGGCGAACAGACACTACGCATAAATTCTGTCCTGCCTGAGCATGAGGGGCAGCCCAGACAATTTGCACTAATCGGCGCTGGCAAATGCCGCTTTGGGCCAATTCCTGCGTTCAGGGGCGCATTTCTGTCGGTTCGGCACTTCAGTGCCCTCGCCATTGAAGGCCAGGCGCGATCCTGCAAATCTTTGGATGAAGGGCGATGGCCTTGCAGGCGATCATTTTCCCCACGAGTTCATGGAGCTGGATTTTTGGTATCCGGTCCGCCGAAATGAAGGAGGCACCAAGCAGGATTTGAACAAAAAACCCTGATATACCAATCTGTTGCAAAAATGTGCAATGTGCGGAATTCGGATTATAAATCACTCTCGAACCCCATCTGATTGAAAACAATCAGATTTATGGGGCTGGAAAAGTGTGGCTCCCCGAGTAGGATTCGAACCTACGGCCATTCGATTAACAGTCGAATGCTCTACCGCTGAGCTATCGGGGAGCAGCCTGTCAGTGTTACCACCGCCGGGCAGGGGTGCGCCAATAACAGCTTCATCGGCCTTGGCAACCCCGTGATGCAGAAAATCTGATCTATTTTCGAAATTTCTTCCTTCAGACCTGGAACTGCTCGGCGAAGATCCGCTCCTCCAGCGTGAAGCCGGGGTCGAACAGCAGGGTCAGCTCCTTTTCCGCCGTCGCGCTGATCCGCACGATGGCGACATCGCGCACTTCCTTGTGGTCGGCGACGGCGGCGACGGGGCGCTTGCCGGGCTCGAGAATACGCAGCTCCACGCTCGCGCTTTCCGGCAGGATCGCGCCCTTCCAGCGGCGGGGGCGGAACGGGTTGAGCGGCGTCATCGCCACCATGCGCGAACCCAGCGGCAGAATCGGACCATGGGCCGAGAGGTTGTATGCGGTGGAGCCCACCGGCGTCGCCAGCAGGATGCCATCGCCCGCCAGTTCCTCCATGCGTACCCGTCCGTTGATGCGGACTTCGATCTTCGCGGTCTGGCGCGTTTCGCGCAGCAGCGAGACTTCGTTGAAGGCATAGTAGCTGAACTTGCTGCCGTTCTGCGTCACGGCATCCATGCACAGAGGGCGCACGGGGACCGGATGCGCTTCGGCCACGCGCCGGGCAATGGTCTCGCCATCCTCGAGCGGGCCGTTCATCAGGAATCCCAGCGTGCCCAGGTTCATGCCGTAGACCGGCTTGATCGAATCATGGTCCAGCAATTCGTGCAGCACGTGCAGCAGGAAGCCGTCTCCGCCCAGCACGACCAGCACGTCGGCCTCCTGCGAGGACACCCATGGATGCGAATCGCGCAGGAGCATGGCCCCGGCCTGGGCCTTGGCGCTGTCGGAGACGATGAGCGCCAGCTTCACGTCTTTCCCCATCATGTTTTCCGAAGGTCCCATTCCGGGACCGGGGCTCGCGAATTTTGAAGGGTTTTGCAAGGGGTTTGGGTTATGGCGGCGTGATGGGCGTTAAACTGAACGATGCAGGCATGAAAGATCGGGTCCGCAATCCTGCGAAGCGGATCGAGGATCGTCTGTCCGGCATTCCCGGGCTCGACGCAGTCCACGATCGGATCGCCGCGTGGCGCGAAGACCCGGCGCTGATGCCGCACCTGGCGCATGTCCATGCCATGCTGCTCAGTCTGCGCCGCCTCGACGCCATCAACATGGCTTATGGCGAGGCGGCGGGCGACGGCGCGCTGGAGGAAGTCGCCGCGCGGATCGGCCACTTCGCGGAACAGGAGCTCGACGGCCCCTGGCTGCTGGCGCGGGCAGGGGGCGGCAGCTTCCTTCTCGTCGCTAACGAGGCCTGTAGCCGCGAGCGCTGGCAGCTTGTGGCGGACCAGCTGGCCGACATGATCGCGCGGCCGATCCCGGTCAGCACCGGCATGCTGCGCCTCTCCCCCCGTGTCGCGCTGATCCGCGCGCTGACCGGCGAGAGCGTCGAATCGATGCTCGACCGTCTCGGCCACGCGCTGGGCGAGGCCTACGAGCAGGCCGGCACCCGCCTCGCCTGGGCCGATGGCGAAGTGACCCCACCCGGCCGCTCGGCGCAGCAACTGGAGGCCGACCTCCTTGTCGCCATCGACCGCGACGAGATCGAGGTGCTGTTCCAGCCCCAGTTCAACCTCGCCGACGACCGCCTGACCGGCGCCGAGGCGCTCGCCCGCTGGAACCACCCGGAACTCGGCCGTATCGGCGCCGGTGCGCTGTTCGCCATCGCCGAGCGCGCCGACCACATCGGGCCGCTTTCCCGCCATATCGCCCGCAAGGCGATGTTCGCCGCGCGGGCATGGCCGGGCCAGCTGCGGCTCTCGATCAACGTAACGCCCGCCGACCTCGCCTTCGCCAGCTACACCCGGCAGATGTTCGAGCTGATCCGCGAGACCGGCTTCCCGCTGCGGCAGCTGACGCTGGAGATCACCGAGCAGGCGCTGATCGCCGATATCGAGATGGTCGCGCAGACAATGGCGGAATTTTCGGCGCAGGGCATCCGCATCGCGCTCGATGACTTCGGGGCTGGGTTCTGCAACTTCCGCTATCTGAAGGTGCTGCCGATCCATTACCTGAAGCTCGACCGCTCGATGATCGACGGCGTGACCACCGACCGCCGCGACGTGGCCGTGCTGCGCGCGATCGTGGCGATGGCGAGGGCGCTGGACCTCGAAGTGATCGCCGAGGGGATCGAGGAAGAAGGCCAGCGTCAGGTCGCGGCGCGCGAGGGGTGCGCCTATTTCCAAGGGTTTCTGCGGGCGCAGCCTATGAGTGCGGCGATGTTTGCGAAGCTGGCCCGGGCTGAAGGGAAGAAAGAGGAAAGCAGGGGAGCATAGCCCCCCTGCACCCCCGATATCTGTCGGCGTGGCGCGTGCAGCGCATTGCGGGCTGATTTGTGGCCTGCGGCGCTTTTTTTCGCTGTTTCCCTCGTCACCCTGAACTTGTTTCAGGGTCCATCGCGCCGTGTAACTCTGCCGTAGCGCAAGCAAACCGAGGGGGCAGCTCTGCGGCACTACCTTCCGGCTAAGTCTGCCTAATGGACCCTGAAACAAGTTCAGGGTGACAGGGCCTCAAAAGCGCCGCTGCCTATCTGTTCTAAACATCACAGTGAGAGCACGACGCTCCTTCGCGCGCAACCTCTGACATTTCACGGGAAGCAGGGGTGCTAAACCCCTGCATGCACCTCAATGCGCGCCCTGTATCTCGTTACGCGCAGCCTGCGCGATGAAAGCGCTGCGCGTCAGGCTGCGTTCGGCCGCGGCTTTGTCGATCGCGTCGAGTATACCGCGTTCGATCGACAGGTTTACCCGCGCCACGCGATGATCGTTGACGATCCAGGGGACCGCGATCAGCGTGCCTCCATCTTCGCTTTCGATCCCGTCGAGCGGTGTAGGTTCGCGCCAGGGCTGGTCCTCGAACCACAGTTCGAGGGCTTCGCAGGCTTTCGGCAGAATGTCCTCGGCGCGATCGGCGGCGGCGAAACAGCCGGGCAGGTCGGGGAAGGTCAGGCCGTAGGCACTGTCCTCGTCCTTGTGCATGATGGCGTAGAAGTATTTCACGGCAATCGTCCTGTCATAGCCAACCTGCCATTTTCGCGATCGAACGCGCGGTGCCGATCGGCAAATCCTTCTTCGGATGCGGTACGATCAGTGTGCGGTCGTCCTTGCGGTACTTGGCATGTGAGCCTTGGGTCGAGACATGCTGCCATCCTTCGGCCTCAAGCCGTTTGATGATGGCTTTGCTGTCACGATGCATGTGTAAATAAATACACACTGATTGCGGTCAGGACAAGGGGTCACCCCTTGCGCGCCACTGCACTCAGCCCCTTGGTCAGCTGCAGCAAACCGTTGAGCCTGCTTTTTGGATCGCCCCATGCGCGCTGCAGCACCAGCTTGTTGTCCGGCCGCAGCTTTACCGCGCCGTTCAGCCGCTCGGCATAGGCGATCAACCCAACCGGGTTCGGGAAGCTGTCGTTGTGGAAGCTCACCAAAGTCCCGCGCGGGCCCACGTCGATCTTGGCGATGTGCGCCTCGATCGCCTGCCGCTTGATCTGGATCAGCTGCACGAGGTTCGCGGTCGGTTGGGGCAGGGGGCCGAAGCGGTCGATCATCTCGGCGGAGAGCGATTCGATCTCCGCGCGCGAATCCGCATCGTTCAGGCGGCGGTAGAGCGCCATGCGGACGGCGAGGTCCGGTACGTACTCTTCCGGGATCATGATCGGCGCTTCGACGGTGATCTGCGGGGACAGGCCCGAGGTGTCCTTCTCCAGCCCGACGCCGCCGGCGCGCGCGGCGAGGATCGCGTCCTCCAGCATCGACTGGTAGAGTTCGAAACCGACTTCGCGAATGTGGCCGGACTGCTCGTCACCAAGGAGATTGCCCGCGCCGCGAATGTCGAGGTCGTGGCTGGCGAGCTGGAAGCCTGCGCCCAGCGAATCGAGATCGCCCAGCACCTTGAGGCGCTTTTCGGCGACCTCGGACAGGGCGCGGTCGGGTGGGGTCGTCAGATAGGCATAGGCGCGCAGCTTGGATCGGCCCACGCGGCCGCGCAGCTGGTAGAGCTGGGCGAGGCCGAAGCGGTCGGCGCGGTGGATGATGATCGTGTTGGCGCGCGGAATGTCGATGCCGCTTTCCACGATCGTGGTGGAGAGCAGCACCTCGTACTTGCCCTCGTAGAAGGCGCTCATGCGCTCTTCCACGTCGCCTGCGCTCATCTGGCCGTGGGCGGAGATGTACTTCACCTCGGGCACGTTCTTGTGCAGCCAGTCCTCGATCTCGGGCATGTCGGAGATGCGGGGGACGACGATGAAGCTCTGACCGCCGCGATGGTGTTCGCGCAGCAGGGCCTCGCGCATCACCATCTCGTCCCATTCCATCACATAGGTCCGCACCGCAAGGCGATCGACCGGCGGGGTCTGGATGGTGGAGAGTTCGCGCAGGCCGCTCATCGCCATCTGCAGGGTGCGCGGGATCGGCGTGGCGGTCAGCGTCAGCACGTGCACGTCGGCGCGCAACTGCTTCAGCTTCTCCTTGTGGTTCACGCCGAACCGCTGTTCCTCATCGACGATGACAAGGCCGAGGCGCTTGAAGCTGACCGTCTTGGAGAGGATCGCGTGCGTGCCGCAGACCACGTCCATGGTGCCGTCCGCCAGCCCGTCGCGGGTGGCCTTGGCTTCCTTTTCGGGCACGAGGCGCGAGAGGCGGCCGACGTTGAGCGGGAAGCCCGCGAACCGGTCCGCGAAGCCGGAGAAGTGCTGGCGCGCCAGCAGCGTGGTCGGCGCGACGACGGCGACCTGCTGGCCCGCCATCGCGGCGACGAAGGCGGCACGCAGGGCCACTTCGGTCTTGCCGAAGCCGACGTCGCCGCAGACGAGGCGATCCATCGGGCGGCCGCTGGAGAGGTCTTCCAGCGTATCGGCGATGGCGGCTTCCTGGTCCTCGGTTTCAGCCCAAGGGAAGCGGTCGACGAACTGGTTGAAGCTCGATTCCTCGGCGACGAGCGCGGGCGCCTCGCGCAGCGCGCGTTCGGCGGCGGTCTTCATCAGTTCGCCCGCGATCTCGCGGATGCGCTCCTTCAGTCGGGCGCGGCGCTTCTGCCAAGCCTCGCCGCCCAGCTTGTCGAGCAGGGCGCCTTCCGCCTCGCTGCCGTAGCGCGAGAGGACGTCGAGGTTCTCGACCGGGATATAGAGCTTGTCGCCGCCGGAGTAGGTCAGCATCACGCAGTCGTGCGGGCTCTTGCCGACCGGGATCGACTGCAGGCCCTCGTACCGGCCGATGCCGTGGTCCATGTGGACGACGAGATCGCCCGGCGTCAGCGCCGCCAGTTCGGCGAGGAAGGCGTCGGAATCCTTCTTCTTTTTCTTCCGGCGGACGAGGCGGTCGCCCAGGATGTCCTGCTCGGTGATGACTTCGACGGAATCGTTGGAGAAACCGGTCTCCAGCGGCAGCACCAGTGCGGCGGAGCGGCCCTGCACGGCAAGGCCCAGCGCTTCCTGCCAGGTCTCGGCGACGCGCGGCTCGGGGCCTTTCGCTTCGCCGAGGATCGAGACGAGGCGGGCGCGGCTGCCGGGCGAGTAGGCGGCGAGGATCGCCTTGCGGCCCGACTTGGCTATGGCGTGGAGGTGCTTGGCGGCCGCCTCGTAGGCATTGTCTCCGCGTGCGCGTTCGGGCGCGAAATCGCGCGCGTTGCCGAAGCCGAAGTCGATCACCTTGCCGCTTTCCGGCTGGGCGAAGGGATCGGCGCGGTGGACCGGGTGGGCGGCGATCAGTTCGTCCAGTTCGTCCTTGCCGAGATAGAGCGAATCGGTCGCCAGCGGGCGGTAGGAGCCGGCCTTCTGGCCCGAGGTTTCGAGACGGGCCTTGTGATAGTCCGCGACATCGGTGACGCGCTCGTCCACGGCGCCGATCGCGGCGGTGTCCATCACGATCAGGTCATCAGGGCCGAGGTGGTCGAACAGGGTGACCAGCCGGTCCTCGAACAGCGGCAGCCAGTGCTCCATGCCCGCAAGGCGGCGCCCGTCGCTGACCGCCTGGTAGAGAGGGTCGGCCGTGGCGTTGGTGCCGAACATCTCGCGGTAGCGGGTGCGGAAGCGCTTGACGGTGTCCTCGTCCATCAGAGCTTCGCTGGCGGGCAGCAGCAGGTGGTCGGGCACGGTGCCGCTGGAGCGCTGGGTGCCGGTGTCGAACAGGCGCAGCGTTTCCAGCTCGTCGCCGAAGAAGTCGAGGCGCAGGCCGCCTTCGAGGCCCGAGGGCACGATGTCGAAGATCGAGCCGCGAACGGCGAACTCGCCCGCGTCGATCGCGGTGTCGGTGCGCTGGTAGCCCTGGCGGCGCAGCAGGCCGATCAGGCTTTCGTGGCCGATCTCCATGTCGGGCTTGAGCAAGCGCACCGATTCGCGGATGCGGAACGGGGTGAGCACGCGCTGGAGCAGGGCATTGGTGGTGGTCACAAGAAGCTGCGGCCCCTGTCGCTTCAACTGCAACGCATGGAGCGCGGCGAGGCGGCGGGCGCTGACCGAGAGCGCGGGGCTGGCGCGGTCATAGGGCAGGCAGTCCCACGCGGGGAACTCGATGACCTCCAGTTCGGGCGCAAAGAACTGCGCGGCGCTGGCGACGGCGCTCATCGCCTGGTCGTTGTCCGCGACGAAGACGGCGCGGCCTTTCGCAGCAATGGCGCGGGCAAGGTCGGCCATGACCAGCGGCTGCGAACCGCGAGTGACCGAAGCGAGGGTCAACGGCGCCGAGGCCGTGATGATGCGGGAGAAATCAGTCATGACAGGGGTGATTGGCGGGATATGCGGGGCCGCGCGGAAATACAATCGTCTTCCCGCGTCGTCCCGGACTTGATCCGGGACCGCCGGCGGTCTTTAGGTAGGAGCTTGCTGCGCGCGCCGATGAGGTGGGCGGTTCACCGCCAGCGGTCCCGGATCAA
>NZ_BAAILP010000114.1:0-45368 GCF_054589055.1 Novosphingobium sp. 11B
CCGGACCTGATCCGGGACCGCCGGCGGTGATCAACCCACCTGACGCCGAGGCGCCCGGCGCAATGGCGCAATGGCGCTTGCCTGAAGACGGCCACCGGTCCCGGATCAAGTCCGGGACGACGAAAAGCAGGTACGATTTTCTATAGACTAAATCGTCGGACGATTTAAACAGATCAGCGGGACAGGAACAGAAAGGCGAAGCGCGATGATTCGCATTCTCGCGGTCTATCCGAACGACGCTGGCAGCCGTTTCGACGGTGACTATTACCGGCACCATCACACGCCTTTCGCGCGCCGCCTGCTGGCGCCGTTCGGGCTGGAAAGCGTGCGCACCGTGCTGGGCGAAGCCGCACTCGACGGCACGTCTCCGGCTTACTGGGCCGTCTCGGAAATGCTGTTCGCCACACGCGCCGCCTTCGACGAGGCCATGGCGCAATGCGGCGCGGCGCTGTTCGCCGACCTTCCCAACTACACCACCGTCACCCCCGTCCTGCAGGTCGGCACGCTGGCGGAAGAAGACATCAAAGAGGGAGCCTGAAATGAATTCGACACTGCTGAACACGCCGGTGCGCTACGTGCGCAGTGCGATGGAAGACATCGGCATGATCACGGCGCTTGACGAGCATCTCAACCACCAGATCGTCGATACGTTCGCCTCCGTCAGCACCTCAGAACAGAGCTGGACCGAGAAGATCTGGACCGCGATCGTGCGCAAGGACGGCGCCATGGGCGTCGATTTCGGGCTCGGCCGCTACCACAACCGCGGCGTTCTCGACGGCTGGGCCGCGATCTCGCGCGGGAGCGAGCAGTGGACCGTGCGCGCCAACCGCGAGTTGCGCGACGACCCGCTCGTCACCGAGGCCGGGCCGCTTTCCTACGAGATCATCGAGCCGCTGCGCCAGGTCCGCTTTGCCTGCGCCGCCAACGACCAGCAGCCGATCGCCTACGACATCACCTTCACCTCGGAAATGCCCCCGTTCTTCGAGGACCGCCACAAGCAGCGCGAGAAGGACGGCTTCCGCATCGGCTCCGATGTGATCCGCTACCACCAGATCGGCACCCCCTCCGGCTGGATCGAGGTCGAGGGCGAGCGCATCGAGATCAACCCCGAGGAATGGACCCAGTACCGCGACCACTCCTGGGGCACCCGCCTCGACGTGGGCGCGCACAATGCCGACGTGCGCCCCACCTCCGACTTCGGCGACGTGAAGTTCGGCCAGGGCGAGTTCGTGCTGATCTGGAGCCCGTTCATGCTCGTCTCGCCCAGCGGCGAGAAAGTCGCCTATCACATGTACTTCCAGTCGAAGCAGGGGCGGATCTTCTACTCCTCGGGCTACCGCAACAACCCGGACGGCACGCAGGAGAAGATCGCCCGCGTGCGCCCCGAACTGCGTTTCGACGACCGCACCCGGCGCCTGCTCGGCGGCCGCCTCCACTTCGACATGCTGCAGGGCGGATCGCACACCATCGAGGTGGAAGTGGTGGGCACCTCGGGCGTCCACCTCGGCCCGGGCCTCTACCTCGGCTTCGACGGGCGCAAGCACGGTTCGTGGCACGGTCCGCTGACGGTCGAGGGCGAGAAGTTCGACGACACGCTGGACCGCAAGACGCTAGAGCGCATCCGTCAGTTGCGCGACTGCCCGATCAAGGTGACCGAGGGCGACTGGACCGGCTACGGCATCATGGAGACCATCATCCACGGCGCGCATCCCGAACTCGGGCTGACCGCCGAAAACTCGCTGGTCTGAGCCGCCATGGCGCGCGATACCGAAAAGCTGGCAGCCGGGCTTCGCGCCTGGCTGCCGCGCGGAAACCGGGTGACGGGGGTGAAGACCCTCTCCGCCGGCCACTCCAACGAGACTTATCTGGTCGAGGGAATCGACGAGATCCTGCGCATGCCCCCGTCCGAGGAGGGCCTGTTGCCGCCTTACGACATGGTGCGCCAGCACGCGGTGCTCAGCGCCGTGTCGAAGGCCGCGCCGGGGGTGCCCCTGCCCCCGGTGCTGGAACTGTGCGACGATCCGCAGGTGCTGGGCGACCCGTTCTTCCTGATGGGCCGCATCGAGGGCGAGGCGTTCGAATATGCCGTGCCCGACTGGCTCGCCGCCGACCCGGTCGAGGGCGCCGAAAGCGTCTGCCGCCAGTGGTTCGACGCGATCCTGGCGCTGCACCGGATGCCGGTATCGGCGATGCCGCCGGGTGGCCGCACCGTGCCGGAGGAAGCGCAGCACTGGCTGGACGTGGCGCGCGGGGCCGATTCCACGCCCGGTCTGGTCTCGGTGCTGGAGGATCTGGTGGCCCGCCCGCCGCGCACCTCCGGCACGCCCACGCCGGTCCACGGCGACCCCAAGCACGGCAACTGCATGTGGCACCGGGGGCGCATCACCGGCCTGCTCGACTGGGAGATGGCGCAAGTCTCAGAACCGCTGCTGGACCTTGGCTACGTGCTGATGTTCCACGATCAGGGCGAGGCGTCGCTGGCCAACGCCGGGTTCGAGCTGCCCGGCTGGTGGTCCGCCGGGCGCATGGTCGAGGAATGGGAGAAAGGCACCGGCCGCACCGCCGTCGACGTCGATCGTTATGCGGTGCTGGGTCAGGCCAAGGTGGCGGCGATCATCTCGGTCGGCGCGTTCCTGTTCGAGACGGGCCGCATCGCCGACCCGCGCTTCAAGGCCTTCGCGGCGCTGATCCCGTCCTACGTGGCGCTGCTGGAGAAACGGGCGATGGTTGCGGGCTGAGCCTTTTGATCAGACCTCGGCCCACTGCCGCAGCAGGTTGTGGTATACGCCGGTTAGTTGCACCAGCGCATCGGCATCGCCGCCGGTCTGGGTCAGGCGCTGGATCGCCACGTCCATGTCCAGCAGCATCTCGCGGCGCGCATCCTCGCGGACGATGCTCTGCACCCAGAAGAACGACGCCAGCCGCACCCCGCGCGTCACCGGCTCGACGCGGTGGATGCTGGTGCCGGGATAAAGCAGCAGCGAACCGGCGGGCAGCTTCACCGCATGGGTGCCGAACGCCCCGCGCACCACGAGTTCGCCGCCGTCGTAGCTGTCGGGATCGGCGAGGAAAAGCGTCGCGGACACATCGGTGCGGACCCGCTCGCGCGTTCCGTTGATCGGGCGGATGGCGTTGTCGACGTGATACCCGAAATCGTGGCCCGGCGCATAGCGGTTGAACAGTGGCGGATAGATCCGCTGCGGCAGCGCCGCCGACATGAAGACGGCGTTGCCCGCCAGCGCCTCGAGAATCCGCTGGCCGAAACGTTCGGCCAGCGGGTGGGTCTCGGATAGCTGCTCGTTGCGCTTGGCCTTGGCCGACTGGGCACCGGCGGTCACCTTGCCG
This sequence comes from Novosphingobium sp. 11B, assembly GCF_054589055.1. Taxonomy (NCBI): domain Bacteria; kingdom Pseudomonadati; phylum Pseudomonadota; class Alphaproteobacteria; order Sphingomonadales; family Sphingomonadaceae; genus Novosphingobium; species Novosphingobium sp. 11B. Next base: position 3,346 of record NZ_BAAILP010000114.1, read on the forward strand.
TCGAGCCAGTCGGCCTGTTCCAGCGCGCGGCGCATGGTGCCGACTTCGTCCGGGGTCAGGACGTCTGGGATTTCAAGCAGCATCATGCACTCCGGCAGCAGGTATGATCAGAACGCGAAGTCCACGCTGCCCGTCACCGTGCGGCCGGCGCCGGGGATGCCGTAGAGCTGGAAGCCATCCAGCGAGGAACCGATGCGCGACCAGTAGAACCTGTTGGTCAGGTTCTGCACGTTGAGGTTGGCGGTGACGTTGTCGCTGACATGCCAGCGAACGGCCGCATTCTGGACGATGTAGGAAGGGGCACGTTCCTCGTCGAGCGTGTAGATCGCATAGACGCCCGAAGGACCCATCGCATAGCTGGCGCTGTTGTTGAGGCCGCCGACGTACTTGTTGTTGGAATAGCGCCGATGGCCGACGTACTGCGCGCCGTAGCTCAGTTCGACTGCTGAGCCCAGCTTGTAGGAGGTCCACAGGCTGCCGCTCCAGTCTGGCACGTTGGCAGCTTTCACGCCCTTGTTCACGCCCTTGGTGATCTCGCTCTTGAGGCGCGAGAAACTGGCGATGATAGACCAGCGCGGCGTGATCTCGCCATGCGCTTCCAGCTCGAAGCCGTCCACCCGCTTGGAAGGCAGCGCGCGCACCGGAGAAGTATCGTCGGCGTTGTATTCCCACGAATCCGACAGTTCAGTGCGGAACACCGCGCCGGTGAGGGACAAGGCGCCGCCCATCAGGTCCCACTTGCTGCCCGCTTCCCAGGTCCGCGACTTGGCGGGCTTGAGCGCAGAAGTGGCCGCCGCGCCATAGATGGTGTTGTTAGTGGTCAGGCCCACCGCCGAAGGCTGCGCCGCCTGGCTGTAGGACACGTAGATTGCGCCCGCCTCGACCGGCTTGTAGACGAGGCCGAGGCGGCCGCCGATCGCGGTGTCACTGCGACTGGCGGTGACCGATTGCGCCTTGAAACGGTCGGCCCGGATCGCGGCCTGGACTTCCCAGCGATCGGCCAGGGTGATCGTGTCGTTGATGTAGATTCCGGCGCTTTCCACCTTGGCGCGCGCGTTGCCCGCGCCCTTTGTCACCGTGGTGGTGGCGAAGACCGTCTGCGGGTTGGCGAGGTCGAAGAACATGTCGCCTGCCGGTGCGAGCATGGTGCGCTCGTGGTCGCCGTAGTATTCGCGGAACAGTTCGATACCCGCCGTCAGGTCATGCTTGATGCCGCCGGTGTGGAAATGGGTCTTGATGTCGGTCTGGCTGTCGTAGATCTCGTAGCGCTTGGACGTACCGAAATCGTTGCCGCGCAGGTAGCCGTAAGCGCCGGTGTCGATCGTGGTGTAATCGGTGTAGGAACTGACGCCCGCAACCGAAGTCAGCCCGCCGAGCCCCGCATAACCCAGCGTCGCGCAGCGGGTGCCGGTGCAGGTCTTGTTGCCGTTGGCATCAGCCGCGGTGAAGCGGGCGGGCGAATAGACGCCCCAGTTGTCCGAGCGTTCGTAGCGCGCCTGGGTGCGGATCGTGGTCGCATCGGAGAAATCGTGCTCGAGCTTGCCGGTCAGGCTGTCGACCTGGGTATGCTGCGCGTAGGAATTCGACGCGCCGTACCAAGCATCCTTGGGCACGCCCGGCATCCGCTGGCCGCCGGTGCCGCGCTGGATCGGCAGGCCGCCATCGGGGGTGTTGTCGTCACGCTGGTGTAGGCCGTCGAGGTACAGGCGAGTGGACGTGCCGAGGCCAGTCGCCAGCGACACGGCGGCGCCGTAGCGCTCGTAGTCCACCTCGTTGCGACGCGCGACCTGGTTGTAATGCGACATGAGGTTGACCCGCACCGCCGTCGTATCGGTCAGCTTCTGGTTCACGTCCACCGTGGCGCGGCGATAGTTCTGGCTGCCGAGGCCGAACGATCCGCGATAGAAATCCTCCGCCTGTGCTTCCTTGCTCACCAGGTTGACGCTGCCGCCGACCGCCGAGACCCCGGATTCGACCGAGCCGGTGCCCTTGAAGACTTCGGCCTGCTGCATGTTGAAGATGTCGGTACGGCTCGACATGCCCCCGTCGCGCACGCCGTCCACCGTCACGCTCTGCTCGGAGGAGAAGCCCCGGATCGTGAAGAAGTCGCCCCAGCCCAGATTGCCCTCGCCCGAGGTAAAGGTGATGCCGGCGACGTTCTTGAGCACGTCCTGCAGGCTGAGCGCGTTTTGCTCCTTCATGGTCTCGCCGGTGATGACGCTCACGCTCTGCGGCGTATCGCGCAGCGGCTGCGTCATCTTGGGAGACTGCACCTTCTCCGGCTTGCGCCCGTTGACGATCATCGGCGCTTCCACCCGCACCGAGCCCAGCGAAACCGGCTCTTCCGCAGTCTGCGCCTCGGCCGGAACACTCAACATGCCGAGCATGCCTAGCGATGCGATGTGCGTGGTGGAAATCCGGCGGACGGTGCCGGACGAAACTTTCTTCATGGCTCACCCCTGATATAATGCGATGCATTCGCAATCGACAGCGCCCCTATCAGGTGGCAACAGCAGGTATACTGGGGAACGGGTATATTTTTGTATTATTTCATAACGTTATGTCATGGAATGTAATCAATGAAGGCCTATTTCATTTCGTTACATAATTGCAGGACGTGGATATCGGCGAGCGCCGGCCCGGTGGATCGGGCAGACAGCCGATGAGCGACAGAATCCTCGTAGTCGATGACGATCCCGGCATTCGCGAGTTGCTGTGCGAGTATCTCAACGGCGCGGGCATGGTGGCCCATGCGGCGCAGGACGGTGCAGCGATGTGGCATTGGCTTGAGCACAACCGCGCCGACCTGATCGTCCTCGACCTGATGATGCCGGGCGTGGACGGGCTGGCCCTATGCAGGATGATCGGCGACCGCGCCCGCGTGCCCGTCATCATGCTGACCGCGCGCGGCGCGCTGATCGACCGGATCATCGGGCTGGAGATGGGCGCGGACGATTACATGCCCAAGCCCTTCGACCCGCGCGAACTGCTGGCGCGTATCAAGGTCGTGCTGCGCCGCACCCGCCAGTTCCCGCCGGACAACCAGGTGGACGAAGTCGGCCTACTGCAGTTCGCCGGATGGCGGCTCGATACCCGGCGCAACCGGCTGACCGCACCCGACGGCGATGCCGTGCAGCTGGGTGGAGCGGATTACCTGATGCTTCGCCTGCTGCTCAGCCACCCACATCGAACCCTGAGCCGCGATTATCTGGCGGCGCAGGTCTACGGCAAGGAGCGCGATCCGCTGGACCGCTCGGTCGACGTGTGCATCAGCCGCCTGCGCCAGATGCTGGGAGAGGACGTGCGCAGCCCCCGCATCATCCGGACCGTGCGCAACGGTGGTTATGCACTGGCGGTCGATGTGGTCGTCGAGGGGTGATGCGCTGGGCTCCATGGCGCTGGCCGCACTCGCTGTCGGGCCGCATGGCCTGCATCCTGATCGCCGGACTGTTGGCGGCGCAGGCGCTGACCAGCACGATCTGGTTCGATCGGCGGCACAGCGAACTGATCGACCTACCCTTGCGGGTCCTCGGCGTACAAGTGGCGGATACGATGAAGCTGTTCGAGGCGCAGCCCGAGGCGGAGCGCGTGAGGACGGCCGCGCGCATCGCCGGTCCCGCTTTCCAGCCCACGGTGCTGACCGCGCCGCCCGCCGACTTGCCCCCGCCGCACCAGCGTTCCCAGACCGAGCGCCTGATCCAAAACGTCGCGCAGGCCCGTTACGGTCGTCCCCTCTACGTCTGGGTGCAGGAAATGGAACTGCTCGGCGATGAGGGGCAGACCGCGGGGACATGGTCGATGCTCGATGCGCGGGCGCCATCGGTGCGCTACAGCATAGTCGTTCACGTCCCCGGCAGGCCGGTGTGGCTGCAAGTACGCGGCGTCGAAGGAGAAAACGGCGCCGACACGCATCGCCTCGGCACGATCGCGGACTATTTCCTGCGCATCTACCTGGTGCGTATCCTGATCGTCGTACTGATCGCGCTGTTCGCGGTGCGCATCGCGATGCAGCCCCTCGCCCGCATGACGCTCGCCGCCGAAGCTCTGGGCAAGAACATCAACAGCCCGCCGCTCGACACGCAGGGACCGGTCGAGGTGCGCCGCGCGGCAGAAGCGTTCAACCGGATGCAGTCCCGGCTCGTGGAGATGCTGGCGGAACGCTCGCGCTTTCTGGCGGCGGTGTCCCATGACCTGCGCTCGCCGATAACGCGCCTGCGCCTGCGCACGGAGATGCTGGCAGACGAATCTCAACGCGAGAAATTCCGCTCCGAACTGGCAGACATGGAAGCCATGATCGACGACACGCTGACGTTCATGCAAAGCGGTGAACCCGAAGGGATCAGATCGACGGTCGACGTGAACAGCCTCGTGATGGTTCTGGCCCAGAACATGCGGGAGACCGGCGCCACCGTCACCGTTACCGGCAAGGCGGCCGCGCCGCTGTCCTGCTTCCGGTTGAGCCTTCAGCGCTGCATCCAGAACATAGTCGAGAATGCGGTACGTTACGGCGGGCGGGCCGATATCGCGATTTCGGATTCCGACAAGGCCCTGGAGATCATCGTGACCGACGATGGGCCTGGCATCCCGGAAGCCGAAATTGCCCAGGTGTTCGAACCATTCTATCGGCTCGAACACTCCCGCAGTTCGGTCACCGGAGGCTTCGGGCTGGGCCTGAGCATCGCCAACGCCATCGCTGCTGCGCACGGCGGCTTCGTGCAGATTACCAACCGGAACGAGGGCGGCATCAAGGCACGCATCTTTATCCCGCGATAGCGTCGTGCACGATCGCCAGGGTATCGCGCAACTGGGCGACCTTGACCTGACCCGGCGCCGAGGGATCACCAAGCGCCCCGAAGCTGAGCGCGGAACCAAAGGCTTCGCCCGCCAGACGGGACACCGCGCCGATGCCGCCCATCGCCATCGTCACCAGCGGACGGTCGCCATGATCGCGGCGCATGATCCAGGTCGCTTCCAGCAGGCGAAGCAGGTCGCCGGTATCGTGCGGCATCACTGCGAGCTTGCAGATATCCGCGCCCAGCGCCTGCTGTTGGCGCAGGAGCCCGACCATCAACTCCACCGAGGGGGTCACCGCGAAATCGTGGTGGGAGAGGATCACTTTTCGCCCCGCCGCCTGCACGCTCGTCCTGAGCGCGGCGACGGCCGGATCGGATAGCAGCGCCGCTTCGATATCGAACAGATCGCCCGCGCCGGTCTGCAGGATCGCCTGATAGACCGCCGCGTATTGCGCGGGCGCGATGGCCTTCTGGCCGCCTTCCGCCTTGGTCCGGAACGTCACTACCAGCGGCTTGCCCTTGATAGCGTCGGCCACGGGTCGCATGGTCGCGGCGACCACCTGCGGGTCGAGCGCCCGATCCAGGAAGTCGATACGGTATTCGACGACATCGACTTCGCCCATGCTGCCCAGCAGGCGCGCGCGGGAGAGCACCGCATCCGGCGTCATCTCGATCAGCGACACGATCGTCTTCGTCCGCCCCGCGCCGATCTCGACATCGCGAATCACGATGGGACGGGTGCGAACCGGCACCTTCGTCCCGGAAGTGGAGGCGGGCGTGGCGGCCACAGCACTGGCACCGATAGTCGGCAGGATACCCGCCACGGCCCCGAGGGCGAGAGCCTGTCGGCGCTGCATCAAAGGCATATTCATTCTCCGCGAGTGTTTCGGCCCGATCTTGTGGTCGGGATAGCTGTGTACTAAATGGTACACGTTCATAATGGAAGTCTCCCGGCCATCGTTTTTTTGTGTGGCCGGGCAGGCCGCGAGGAGTGCTTTGCCCATGAACCTGACCTGCCCCGGCGCGCGGCAAGATCGCTTGTCGCCTCGTCCTGCGATCGGCTAGGCTGGCGCATGTTGACGATCCGGCAGATCGAGATATTTCACGCCGTCATGATCACCAAGACGGTGAGCGGCGCGGCGCGCATGCTGGGCACGTCGCAGCCCGGCCTCAGCCGCATGATCGGGCACATGGAAGACAAGCTGCGCTTTCGCCTGTTCGACCGCACGCGCGGCCGCCTTCTGCCGACGCCCGAGGCGCAGGCTCTGTTTCAGGAAGTGGAACACGTTTTCAAGGGCTTCAGCGATCTCGAATACGTGGTGCAGCGACTGGCCAAGGGCGTCGATCGCACGTTCCGGGTCGGCGCATCGCCGTCGCTGGGCCATTCGGTGGTGCCCCAGATGCTCTCGCGGCTGACCGGGAATTATCCCGAAGTCACCATCCAGTTCGATATCCTTTCGGTGGAGCAGGCGGTGGACTGGCTGGCCCTGCAGCGCGGCGACTATGCACTGACGGTGTTTCCGATCGATCATCCCAACGTGCTGTCGAGCCGGATCGGCACCGGCCGCATGGTCTGCGCGGTGCCCGCCGGGCACCACCTCGCGGACCGCCCCCGCATCACCCTCGCCGATATCCAGGGAGAGCGAATCCAGTCCTTCCGCAAGGAAACGCCGCACGGGCAGATCATCGCCCGCATGTACGAGGAAGCGGGCGAGGAACTGGACGTCGCGACTTACGTGCGCTTTGCGGAGACCGCGGTGGCCTTCGTCGCCAACGGCATGGGCGTCGCGCTGGTGGACAGCTTCACGGCGATGCAGGCCCATGCCGATTCCGTGCGCTTCCTGGAATTCGAGCAACCGGGCACCCTGCCCGTCTACGTCAGCCGCAACCTAGAAATCGCGCGAACGCTGGTAGGGGAGACGTTCGAGGAGATCGCGCGCAACATTCTCATAGCCCTTCCGCGATCGGCAGCGCATTCTCATCCATAACATAACGGCATGCCGAACATCATTGCGTGCACTGCGAGAATTGCGCCGTTGCCGTTACGACATGATCCGTTAAGGACCGCCAGGCCGATGCCGTTCGACAGCCGGACGTATTCCAAGACCGGGCGGGCACAGGCGCAAAGCAAGCGCCGCGAAGAGGATGGAGAAGGGCGTTACCATGGCCAGTTATTCCGCCGCAGGATCGGTGTCCGTGCGTCCCTACGTCACCGTGAACGGCCAGCCCGCCGACGCCAAGGTAACGCATGGGGAAGACAACTGGTCGGCCCGTCAGGTGCTGATCGTGGCGATCTGCTTCCTGCTGAATATGCTCGACGGGATGGACGTGCTGATCCTGTCCTACATCGCCCCGGCACTGTCGGCGGACTGGCGCATCAGCCCGGAAAACCTCGGCGTCGTCTTCAGTGCCAGCCTTGCGGGAATGGCCGCCGGCGGCCTGCTGGTCGCCCCGCTTGCCGACAGGTTCGGACGCCGCAAGCTGATCCTCGCCTCGCTGATCATGATGGCGACGGCGATGTTCGGCTCTGGCCTCGCGACATCGGTGACCGAACTGCTCGTCACCCGCTTCATCGTCGGCATCGGCATCGGCACCGTCCTTGCCAGCATGGCGGCGCTGACCGCCGAGTATGCACCCGCGCGCCATCGCACCTTCGCGGTCGGCTTCCTGCAGGCAGGCTACCCGGTCGGCGCGACCCTGACGGGGTTCCTCGTCGCGCAGCACATCGAGGCGCACGGTTGGCAGGCGATGCTGCTGGGCGCGGCGACGCTGTGCCTGATCTCGATCCCGCTGGTCTTCGCCTTCCTGCCCGAATCGGTGGACTTCCTGCTCACCCGCCAGCCGGCCAACGCGCTGCAGCGGGCCAATCGCCTGCTCGTCGCCATCGGCCGCGCCCCGCTCGAGCGCCTTCCCGAGCGAGCCGATGCCCAGGCCGAGCGTGTCGGCCTGCGCGGCCTGCTCGGCGAGGGCCGCGCCGCCAGCACGATGCTGCTGTGGCTGGCGATCACCTTCAGCTTCATGACGCTTTACTTCGTCATCAGCTGGATTCCCAAGCTCGCCGTCGAAGCCGGCCTTCCGGCCAAGGATGCCATCTATGCCGGGGCGATCTACAACATCGGCGCCTTCATCGGCATCTCCTCGCTCAGCTATGTCGCCATGCGCGTCGATCTGCGCCGCCTGATCCTGGGCTACATGGTGCTGGCGGCAGGTGCGCTGGTGGTATTCGGTTCCGTCGCCATGCCGCTGGCGGCAACGCTTCTGACCGCCTTCCTCATCGGCGTCTTCGTGCAGGGCGGCTTCAATGGCTGCTACCCGCTGGCGACCAGCCTCTACCCTGCCGAAGCGCGCAGCACCGGGCTCGGCTGGGCGATGGGCGTGGGTCGCATCGGCGCGGTGATCGGCCCGATGCTGGGCGGCTTCCTGCTGGCCGAGAAGGTTTCGCTGCCCGTCATCTTCGCGATCTTCGCGGTGCCGGTGGTGCTGGCGGGCCTGTGCGTCTCGCTGATCCGCATGCCCCGGGCAAACTGACGCCCGCGACTCAAACGAAAAAAGCAAAACCCCGGGGCAGCCTGACGCTGCCCCGGGGTTTTGCTTTGTCAGCCCGTCGGGACCGGCGGGCGAAGGCTCACTCCGCCCCGACCGTCGCCCCGCGATAGCGGTTCTGCGCGGCCAGCCGCACCCCCGCATTCGCAGCGCCGTAGCCGACATAGGCCGCTGCCCGCTCCACGAACTCGAAGAAGAACAGCTTGTCGAACGCGCGGCTGTAAAGCTGCCGGTAGGAATTGCCCTCGAAATCCTCGTCGTAAAGCATATGCGCCTCCACCATCGCCGCGACCACATCGTCCGCCAGCCCGAAGCGGGCGGCAAGATCGTCGTAGTAGTTGGCGGGCACCTCGAGCATCGCCGCGCCGCGCGCCTGCAGCGCCTGCGCCGTGGCGACCATGTCCTCGCTGGTCAGCGCGACATGCTGGAAACCGCCCCCCAGCCCCTGCGCAAGGAACCGCGAGGACAGCGTTTCGCGCGCGTCCGATGCGTTGAGCGTCAGACGGAAGGCACCGTCGGGGGACTGCAGCGCCTGACTGTGCACGAGGCCCGCCGGGTCGATCACGTCCTGCGCGTCGCGCCCCTCCAGTCCGAACAACGCGCGCCAGTAGAGCTGCCACGACAGGAACTCGTCATTGTGGACGACGGCGGCGAGATGGTCGATGCCGCGCACTCCCGCATCGCCGGACACCTCGGTGTTTTCGACCGGCTCGAACTCGCGCGCCCACAGCGCTTCAGCGCCGGCATCCTCGACGAGATAGACCAGGCTACCGCCGACGCCGCGCAGTGCGGGCATCGCCATGCGACCAGGACGACCCTCGGGCCGATAGGCGCGAATGCCGAGCGCGGCGGCGCGGTCCATCACCGCCTGCGCATCGTTCACCCGCACCCCGATCGCGCAGATCGAAGTACCGTGAACGATCCGGTACGACTGCGCGAAACCGCGCGGCTCCGCATTGACCACCAGGTTGACTTCGCCCTGCCGCCAGCGCGTCACCTTCTTGGTGCGATGCGTGGCGGTCCGCGCGAAGCCGAGCGTCTCGAGCGTATCGCCCAGCCGCGCCACGTCGTTCGTACCTGCGGTGAACTCGACGAACTCCGCACGCAGCGGCGCCTGCGGGGCGGGCATCGCGGTCGGCTCGCCCAGCACGCGCAGCGCGGCGTCGCGGACGTATTCGAGCGAGCGATGCCCGTCCTCGGCGATCAGTTTCGTGGAGATCGAACGGAAGCGGTCGTTGAAGATCTCCAGCGACAGCGGGCCGTCGTAGCCGGTGCGCAGGATCTCGGCCACGTAGCGCGCCAGATCGAAGCCGCCCTGTCCGGGCAGGTTGCGGAAATGGCGGCTCCAGTACAGCAGGTCCATATCCAGCAGCGGCGCATCGGCAAGCTGGACGTAGACGATCTTGTCGCCCGCGATCTCACGGATGCTTTCGCTGGGAATCCCGCGCGACAGCGAGTGGAAGCTGTCGAGGATGATGCCGATCGCCGGGTGGTCCACCGCCTTCACGATCGACCAGACGTCGCGGTGATCGTTGACGTGCCGCCCCCAGGCCAGCGCCTCGTAGCCGACGCGGATGCCGCGCTTCGCGGCGCGCTCGCCAAGGTCACGGAAGTCGTCGACGATGCGCTGGCGGTCGCCCAGCGATGCGGGCGAACAGTTCGAGCATACCAGGATGCGGTCCGTGCCCAGCGCTTCCATCACGTCGAACTTGCGCTCCGCCCGGTCGAGCGCGCGCTGCCGCAAGTCGCCGGGCATGCCTTCGAAATCGCGGAACGGCTGGTAGAGCGAGCAGGACAGCCCCGCGTCCTCCATCAGCCTGCGCACTTGCTGCGGTCGCAGCGCCGAACCGATCAGGTCGTTCTCGAATATCTCGACGCTCTGGAAACCGGCCTGCGCGGCGGCGGCCAGCTTTTCCTCGAGAGTGCCGCGCAGCGACACGGTGGCAATGGCGTTATGCATCGAAGGCTCCGCTGGATAGGGTCCATCCCATATCTGCGCACGGGAGGGCGACTTTAAGCGCCTGCGGAGCCGTCTTTCATAGCATTTGGTTATGGGCACAGGCTTTTCGATATATTCGAACGTTCCGTGCTATATTTTTCGTCTGAATAGAATTTCCCGATCAGGGTATCTGAAGTGGAAAGGGCAGCCCCCCGCCCCCCAAACCGCGATCAAGGACCAACCCCATGACGATTCAGACTTCACTCGGCCCGGAACTCGATATCGAAGGCGTCGAGCAAGTCATCCTGCCGCCGGTGCGCGACCTGGGTGACGGTTTCCGGGTCCGTCGTGCACTGCCAAGCGCGCAGCGCCGGATGGTCGGCCCGTTCATCTTCTTCGACCAGATGGGCGAGGCGGTGTTCCGCAGCGGTGAGGGTCTGGATGTCCGTCCGCACCCGCACATCGGTCTTTCGACCGTGACGTACCTGATCGAAGGCGAAATCCTTCATCGCGACTCGGTCGGCTCGCTGCAGGCGATCCGCCCCGGCGAGGTGAACTGGATGACCGCAGGCAGCGGTATCGTTCACTCCGAGCGCACGTCCGCCGAAAACCGCGCCAGCGGCGGCAAGCTGTTCGGCCTGCAGACCTGGGTGGCCCTGCCGAAGGAAGCGGAGGAGACGGCTCCCGCCTTCTCGCACCACAAGGCGCACGAAATCCCGTTCACGGAAGATGCGGGAACCCGCCTGACCCTGATCGCGGGCAGTTCGGACGGTATGACCTCGCCGTTGAAGACCTGGTCCGACATGGTCTATGCCGACATCGCCATGCAGGACGGAGCACGCTACCGCGTCAAGGCCGAGCATATCGAGCGCGCGATCTACGTCGTTTCAGGCGCGGTCGAAGTCGAAGGCCAGACCGGCACTTTCGCGGCGGGCCAATTGGTCGTGTTCAAGCCCGATGCCGAACTCGTGCTGCGCGCCAGCGGCCCTGCCCGACTGATGCTGCTGGGCGGCGAGCCCCTTCCCGAAAAGCGCCATATCTTCTGGAATTTCGTCTCGTCCTCCGCCGATCGCATCGAGCAGGCCAAGGAGGACTGGCGCGAACAGCGGTTTGCCCCGGTGCCCGGCGAGCACGAATTCATCCCGCTTCCGGCTTGAGGAGAACAACGATGGCACATGGAACCGCACATATCGGCGATACCCACTGGCGCACCGAGATCGTCGTCGGCGGCCACGCGATCACGGCGGACGAGCCTGAGGCTCTGGGCGGACAAGGCGCAGGCCCGGCCCCCTACGACCTGCTGCTTGCCAGTCTGGGCGCGTGCACCGCGATCACGCTAAAGATGTACGCGGCGCGCAAGGGCTGGCCACTGCAGTCGCTCGACGTCGAACTGCATCTGGGAGGCGGCAAGGACGGCATGCATATCGAGCGCCGGCTGGCGATCATCGGGCTGGACGAGGACCAGAAAGCCCGTCTCGCCGACATCGCCGAGCGTACGCCGGTAACGCTCACCCTCAAGGGCGGATCGCCGATCGAGACGACGCTCGCCTGAAACCATTGCCGTGCCTGTGGACGGGATACCGGGCCGCGCGACAAACAATTGCGAATGATTCGCAATCGTGTTAGCGACTCTCTTTCCGTCAACTTCACCCGAGACCCTGCCTGGACGACCTGATCCGCCACCGCGCTGCTCTCGTGAGCTATGCGCGGCCGATCGTGCGCGATCGGTTCGAGGCGGAGGATGTTGTGCAGGAGGCATTTCTCAGGCTTGCGGCGGCCGACGGCAATGCCGCTCGGCAGAATATCCGCAGCCCGCTGTCCTATCTCTACCGCATCGTACGCAACATCGCGCTCGACAAGGTGCGGCGCGAGAAGATCGAACGGCGCGAAGAGGAAGTTCCACAGTGGTGGATGCTGCCCACGGAAACCGCCAGTCCCGAAGACGAGGCGGCCAGAGGACAACTGATCGACAGGATCGAGAAGGTCCTTCGGGACATGGAACCGCGCATGCGCCTCGCTCTCGAGATGAACAGGTTCGAAGGATACACGCTTCAGGAGATCGCCGACAGATTATCGGTCTCGGTCGCGACCGTGCATCGCCTCGTCAGGGAGGCACTCAGCCGGATAGCCATGGCGATCGGGGAGGACGAGGCGTGAGCCATGCTCCTTCATGCCGAAAAAAATGCGGCACGCGTGAAAAATGCGTGAGCCTCGACCGTCATGCAGGTTGCCGGAGCATCGGCGCAGCAGCAAGGCAGACACCATGAACCCCGCCCCGCTTTCGAAGGAGACGATGGACGCTGCCGTCGGCTATCTCCTCGACGCGCAAGCCGCGCCGGAAGACACGGCGCTGCGCGAGCGCATCGAGGCGTGGCTGGATGAAACGCCCGAGCATCGGCAGGCATGGACGCAGGCGCGCAAGGCCTGGGCCGTGCTTGGCGATGTGGAGCGGGCGCAGCGGGCGCCGTCTTCTACGGCGACGGTACTGCCCTTTACCCCGCGGGCGCGATCGCAACCGACTTATCGCCGGGTCATGGCCTCGCTCGGCGCACTGGCGGCCTCGGTCGCACTGGCGCTTGCGATCTCGCCGTCGCTGCTGCTCAGGCTGAGCGCCGACTATGCCACCGGCACCGGCCAACTGCGCGACGTGCAATTGCCGGACGGGACGCGGGTGACGCTTGGCGCACGCAGCGCGATAGACGTGGACCTGACCGGCAATGAGCGGCGTGTCCGACTGGTCGCGGGCGAGGCATGGTTCGATGTGGCGCGCGATCCCGCCCATCCCTTCGTCGTCGCCAGCGGACGCACCGAAACACGTGTGCTGGGCACGGCATTCGAGGTCCGCTCCAGCCGGGAGCAAACGCAGGTCTGTGTCGCCAGAGGGCATGTGCGCGTCAGCGCGAGCGGCAACAGTGAGGACCTGCTTCCCGGCGACCGCGTCCTTGTCGACAATGCAAGCGGCGCGATGCGCGAGGACAAGGTGCCGGTCGCTTCGCTCGCGGGATGGCGCGATGGCTATCTCTTCGCCGAAAATGCGACGGTCGGAGAGGTCGTCGAGGAAATGCGGCGCTATGACAAAGGCTGGATCGTCCTTGCCGACAAGGCGTTGGCCGCCCGCCGCATCACGGGTCTGTATGATGCTCGCAGACCGGCAGCAGCGCTTGCCGCGATCGTCGAGCCTGCCGGTGGTTCGATCACCCGCGTCACCCCCTACCTGACGATCGTTCGGGCGCGCTGACTGCGCCTTTTCGCATGATGTGCGAGAAAATTATCGAGTTGCGTGAAAAATTCCGGAGCGCTTTCCGTCTACCTCGCGATTGCAACGCAATTGCAAGTTCGGATCAATCTGGGGGTCACAAATGACAATCAATTCGCGTGGCGGGCTGCGTCCCCGCCGTGATGGCCTGCGCCTTGCGCTGTTGGCGGCTGCGTGGACTAGCATGATCGCGCTCGCCGCGCCGGTGCAGGCACAGGACGCGTCGCAGTCGGCAGGCACGCGCTTCGATATTCCCGCGCAGCCGCTGGCGAGCGCGATCAACATGTTCGGGCGGCAATCGGGGCTGCAGGTCACGGCGGACGCCACGCTCGTAAACGGCGTGCGCAGCCAGGCGATCCAGAGCGAGATGCCCGCGCTCACGGCGCTCAGCCACATGCTGTCCGGCACCGGTATCACCTGGCGCATGGCGGGCAATGCCGTCGTGCTCATCGCGGCGCCGAGGAGCGCGGACGGCGCCGTCCAACTGGGATCGGTGCGGGTCGAGGCCGCCTCCATGGACGGCGCAGGTACTTACGCGGGATCACCTGATCTTCCCCCAGCCTATGCAGGCGGCCAAGTCGCAACGGGCGGACAGCTTGGCCTGCTGGGCAATGTCAGCGTGATGGACACGCCGTTCAACGTCACCAACTACACCAGCCAACTGATCGAGAACCAGAACAGCCGCAGCCTGCTCGACGTGCTCGACAACGATCCCTCGATCCGCGCGAGCGGCGCGCGCGACGGCGAGACCACCACCGTCATCATGCGCGGTTTCGAACTTACGGGGCGCGAAGTGCTCGTCAACGGCATGTTCGGCGCTTCCGACACGCGCGGGACGATGATCGAGGCGGTCGAGCGGGTCGAAGTCCACAAGGGGCCGAGCGCGATGCTCAACGGCGTCAGCCCCTGGGGCTCGTCCTATGGCGGCTCGATCAACTACGTACTCAAGCGGGCCGGTGATGCGCCGCTCAACCGCGTGACGGCGACATATGCCTCGGAAAGCCAATTCGGCGCCAATCTCGACGTGTCGCGTCGGTTCGGCGTGAACAAGGGCTTCGGCGTGCGCGTCAACGCGGTCTACCGCGACGGTGCCACCGACGTCGACTACACGAACAACCGCTCGGCCATGCTCGCCGCCGGGCTCGACTACCGCAGCGACGACTTGCGCGTGACGATCGACCTCGGCCATCAGGACCGCCTGCTCAAAGGCGGCTGGAGCAGCACCCGTATCGGCTCGCGCGTGGCCGTGCCCAAGGCGCCCGATGCGCGGACCAACTCCAAGCAGAAGTGGGAGTTCTGGGACGGCCAGAACGACTACGCCATCGGCCGCATCGAATACGACTTCGCGCCCGGCTGGACGGCCGCTGCTGCCTATAGCCGCAACCAGTCGGATGAACTCTACATCCAGGTGATCGACAGCATCACCAACGTGGACGGCACCAAGAGCGGCTTTCCCTACTGGATCCCGGCGCGCAGCCGAAACGAGAGCTATGAGGGCTCGATCAAGGGCAAGTTCGATACCGGGCCCGTCTCGCACAGCCTTTCGGTGATCGCCTCGGCCAACAATGCAAAGCGCGGCCAGCTGAACTACTACATCGCGAACTGCACGACCGGCTGCGCGGCCTCGAACATCTATACGCCGATCTATTACCCGGCACCCGATACCAGCGCGCTGAGCAAAGATGCCGGGCGCCTGACGTCCCAGTACGACTATGAAGGACAAGCCATCGCCGACATCATGAGCATGGCCGACGACCGCGTCGTGCTTATGGTCGGCGCGCGGCGGCAAAAGGTGGGGCAGAAGACCTTCTCCGCCACCGGTGACCTGACCCGCCGCTACAACCGCAACCGGGTGTCGCCCTCGGTCGGGCTGGTGGTGAAGCCGGTGGAGAACCTCTCGGTCTACGCCAGCTACATCGAATCGCTCAACCCGGGCGGCATCGCCAGCAGCTACTACGCCAATGCCGGGGACATCTTCATGCCCTTCGTCACCGACCAGTACGAAGCCGGTGTGAAGTATGATCTCGGCACCTTAACCGTGACGGCCGACGTGTTCCAGATCGCGGTGCCCAGCGCCGTCGAAGTGGCCAGCACCACCGGCGGTTCGCCGACGCTCGAATACGACGGCCTGCAGCGCAATCGCGGCATCGAGCTGAACCTGTTCGGCCAGCCCTTCGACCACCTGCGGCTGCTCGGCGGCGTGATGTACCTCGACGCGGAGATGACGAAGACCGAGGGCGGGCTCAACGACGGACGCCGCGCACGCGGTTCGCCGGAGTTCAACGCCAACCTCGGCGCCGAATGGGACGTGGCGATGGTGCCGGGCCTGACCGTAACCGGCCGCGTCGTCTACACCAGCCGCGAGTACATCGACCTCACGACCACCAACGCGCGCAGCATCCCGGCCTGGACCCGCGTAGATGCCGGTATCCGCTATGCCTTCGAGGCGGCAGGTCGCCCGATGCAGTTCCGCCTGACCGCCGACAACCTGTTCGACCGCAACTACTGGGCGGCGGCATCGCGCGGGGTGCTGACGATGGGTGCGCCGCGCTCGATCCGCGCGTCGCTCGCCATCGATTTCTGATCGGGGCGATGGCCTATCGCCAATCCCCGGCTGACCGCCTGCGCGGCCTGTCGATCACGCTCCTCCTGCACGTTTGTGCGGGGGGAGCGTTGCTCGTCGGCTGGTCTTTCGCGGCGGCCCCGCCGCCGCTGCGTGCTCCGCTGACGGTGATCGATCTTGCCGCGCCTGCATCCCCGCCCCAGCCCGAGCAGGAAACGCCCAAGGATGCCCCGGAGCCGGTGGAGCAGCAGGACCCGGTGCTGCCCGTGCCCCAGCGGATCGAGGTGCCGCAGGCGGCGATCGCCCTGGCGCCATCCTCGCCAGCGGCGCGCCCCGTGGATGCACCGCAACCCCGCCCCGAACAGGCGGAGGCTGCAGCGCCCAAGGCGATCGAGGCGCCGCCCGCCGTCACCGTATCCTCCAACGCACCCGACAGCTGGGAGGGCCGCGTCCTCGCCCGGCTTGCCAGCCGCAAGCGCTACCCGGCGACAGCCCGCGCGCGGCGCGAGCAGGGCGTTGCGTGGGTGCGCATCACCATGGACCGCCGGGGCCGTGTGCTTGCGGTGGCATTGGCACAAGTATCGGGCAGTTCGGCGCTCGACCGCGAGGCCCTTGCGCTGCCGCACCGTGCGGACCCGCTGCCCGAACCGCCGAAGGAGCGCGGCGGAGAGACCCTGGACCTCGTGGTCCCCGTCGAATTCATGCTGCCGCGTTGAAGCTTACAGCGCCTGCAGGAATGCGACCAGCGCCTCACGCTCCTCGCGCGTAAGATCGCGGGGTTTGAGCAGGGGGTCGGCCTGTGGCGGCGGCGCGGCCTCGCCGGGCGCCTGCACCGCGTCGTTGGGACCGCCGCCGCCGGAATAGAACATCACGACCGGCTCGAGAAACGGGAAGAAGCCGTTGTGCATGTAAGGCCGGGTATGGATCAGTCCGCGCAGCGTCGGCGTGCGGAACGCGCCGACGTCCTCGGGACGCCCTGTGACATTCCAGCGCCCCAGGTCCTGGCGCTCGGTGCCGTAGAAGCTCAGCCCCAGATTATGGAACCGGTTGTCCGTCAGCAGCGGGCCGCTGTGGCAGTTCGCGCACCCCGCCTTGGTCCGAAACAGATGGAGCCCGCGCACCTGCTGGTCGCTGAGCGCCGAAACCCCTTGCGTGAACACGCGGTCCCAGCGATTGCGCGGCGGGGTCAGGCTGCGTTCGTAGGCGGCGATCATTCCGGCAATGTCGTTGAACCCGATCCGGCGAGTCCCGATCAGTGCGGCAAAGGCGCTGCGATAGCTTGCCTCGCGATTGATCCATCGCTCGATCCGCTTGCGGCTTCCAGCCATTTCGAGAGGATCGGAGAGCGGTCCCAAGACCTGGCCTTCAAGGGTCGCCTCCCTCCCGTCCCAGAACAGTCCATGAGTCCATGCGGCGGCAATGAGCGATGGTGCGTTTCTCCGCCCGCGCTTGCGATCATGCCCGAAGGAGGTGCGCAGGCCATCGGTGAAACCCAGCTCTGCATTGTGGCAGGATGCGCAGGCGATCTGCCGCGATCCGGAAAGTCTCGGCTCTTCGAACAGTCTCTGCCCAAGCGCTATTTCTTCGGGGACCTGAGGCGTAGGCAGGGATGGGACCGGACCGAACTCGGCGAAATGCGCTCCCGGCTCAAGCCAGGGCCGCGGCCAGCTATCAGGCTGCCCGGCATAGAGCGCCCGCAATGTTGCCACTTCGCCATCGCCCGGGTCGGCCCGCGATCCGGGCGATGGCGAAGCAAGGGCCAGGGCAATCGCTGACATCGCAAGCATCAAGGAACCAATTGGGGAAGTCACGGAGCACTCTCGCGATGAACGGTTCATCGAAGACGAATGGGCGCCCCGGTTTTTTCATGTCGGCTGAGACTTCAAAAAGCGACGCGCAGTCGCTATCGAGCGCGCAGCGCAGGCAGTCGAAAGCAACAATGCAGGAATCGCCGTGACGGCGATCGCGGTCAGCAGACGTCCACCAAGCAGCAGGTCCGACAACGCGCCCGCAGCCAGGGGACCGATCGCGCAGAACACCGATACCACGAAGCTCCAGATGGCAAAGCTGCGCGCGCGTAGCGTGGCCGGGGTCAGATCCTGCAACATGGTCGGAACCAGGGCGTTCGCGGTGCAGGTGACGAAAAGGAACAACGCCACCACCCACAGCGCCGCGTCCACGCTGTCTATCACGATCAACAAAGCGGAGCACGGCACCGCGCACAAGGCACCCGCGCCCATGATCAACGGACGCGCCGCCAGACCGAAACGGCTCCGCAGCGTCCGGTCGAGCAGACCCGCCACCGGCAGGCAACCGATCGAGGTCACGAGCGTGACCACCCCCATGGCATGGCCGACCTTGCCGAGGTCCGCATCGAAGCGTCGCTCCAGCGCCAGCGCAATCAGCGGATTGAGCGCTTGCACCGCGATCATCAGGCTTCCCGCAACGCCGACGAACAAACCCACGGCCTGCCACCGCTCACGCAGAAAGGGTCCGAGCGCGGCCGACCTCCCTCCTGGGTCCGACGGCGCGATCTGGCGTGCCGGGTCGTGAGTCAGAAGGCCGAGGGCAAAGAGCGGGGCACCGGCGAAAGACAACAGCAGCAGCGCCTTGCGCCACGACTCCATCGCGAAGGGTAGCGCCTTCTGGGCCGTCTGGACGATCACCTCGCCGAAATAGAATCCCGCGCTCGCCCCAGCAGCCATCAGCGCAGCGAAGCACAGATTGGCCGTCACGCGATGCCGATCCGGCGCGATGTCGGGGATCATCGAGTACACGATCGGTATCATCGCGAACTCGGTTACGCCCGAAGCCGCGCGGCCTACGAAGAACAGCGGAAAATCGGGCGCCAGTGCGCTCAGGGCCATCAGGCAAGTCCAGCCCGCGATCAGGCCGAGCAGCACTTTCTTGCGTGACAGGCGATCCGCCAGCCTGGCCAGCGGTACGGCGATCGCGCTCCCGACAAGGACACCAGCAAGGCCCTGAAGCGCCCCGATCGTCGCATCCCCGACCCGGAAACTTTCCTGGATGGCCGAGAGCAGGATCGACTGAAGGCCCCGGTCGCTCATCTGGACACCCGCCGTCACGCCGAGAAAGGCGACGGTGAACAAGCCGCCGGAAGTCCATGTCGCCGGTCCATCGGCGCTATCGGCCTCGTACTCCGGCAGTGCCAGCGCCATTCCGTCTCGCCCCACGATATCGAGCACACGTCGCTGCGGACGCGGCGATCGGACAAGCAGTCGCATCTGGAAGGCGGTGCTGCAAGTGATTCTCACTAGCCATTTTCAGGCGATGCCCGGTCAGTACGAGGTCCTTGTCCGGATTTGCATATCCTATCGTCAATGGTGCTGTGGCCGGTCATGGCATCAGGATCGAACAAGCATTCCGCCAAATTATTGCATTTGCGAATCATTATATATAACGGTTTGCATGCGCGGTTATCCGCGCGATCTCAGCCCTTGCGAGCCTACGCGCCGGCACGCCGTCGGCCATCCCGCTCGAACCGGAAAGAAATGACCCGCCATGAGCTCTCTCGACGAAACCATGAAGCAATTCCTTGCCGTCCAGCTGCCGATCCAGTCCACGGTGAGCAAGGAAGGCCTCCCTGACATCGGCCCCAAGCGCTCGCTTCGCGTTTATGACGACAAGACGCTTATCTATAACGAAAACACCGGTGGCCAGACGCTGCAGAACATCCTCGACGGATCGAAGATGGCCGTCGCGGTGATCGATCGCGATGCGCTCGACGGCTATCGTTTCATCGGACGGCCGGAAGTCTTTTCCGAGGGCGATGCCTTCGATAACGCCGTCGCTTTCGCCGACACGGCCGGGATGAAGACGCCGAAATTCGCCGTGCTCATCCATATCGAGGACATCTTCACGCTCCGCTCCGGCCCGACCGCGGGAACCAGACTGGCGGCCTGATACGGCTGGATACCGATCCGGCGCCCAGGCATCGGATCGGTATCGGTCCATTGAAGCGACCGTGCCTTCACCCCGTTCTCAATACCGGGGAGGTGACGGGTCCATGGCGCGAAGCGCAGCGCTGCGCACCTCCATCACCTGAGCGACAACTGCATCGCTCGACCAACCGGCGCGTGGCAATACGGACGTCAGGCTCCGTACTGCGCCTTTCAGGTGAACAAGGCACTGTCGGCGGAAATCCGGCGGACTTTCCATGTCGTCGACCACTTCCACGAGTCGCCGCGACAGCCCGGCGATCGCTTTGCCCGCATCCTCGCACCGGCCCAGGACGATCCAGTTTTCGGCAGCATTGGTGGTCGCGACTACCAGCATCGGCGCCGGATCGCAGCGCATCACACCGCCCGCCTGCGCAATCTCGAACAGCCGGTTCGCTTCGTAAAGTGCAGCGCCGTACAGGCGATCCGCTTCATCCCATCGACGTTTGGCGAATGCCATGTTGGCAAAGCGGTTCAGCCGCTTCCAATGCCGGTCGTCCAGGGGCCGATCGCCGGGCTGATACACAGGGCTTCCTTTTTCACTTGCATATGCGACTGCTTCGCATTAGCTTTTATTTCGCGGCTTGCCTCTCTCGTCAAGCCTCAAGCCCGGAGGAATGCTTGTCATGGGGCATTCCTCTCATCCTGTGACCCTTGGCCGGAGCGGCTCCTTGCCTTGCTCGCTCCGGCCACCTTTTTGTCACGGACATGAAAATCCACCCGGCACCGCAGAAAACGGCGCCCGGTGGTGAATTATGCGATCTTTCGATGCAGCCCTCAGGCGGCCGCGATCTCCACCAGATCGGCGCCATATTCGACGAGGTCGTTGGCCGCCGCGTGCACCGCGCTGACCACGCCGGCGGCAGTGCTGACCACCTCGGTCTTGCGTCCCAGCACGTCGAGGCGGGCGAGCACGTCGCCGACCTGCACCGCGTCTCCGGCCGCGCAGCACGGCTCGAACAGGCCGAGGTGCGGTGCCTGCGCGACGCCCGCGATCGTGGCCGCAGTGACGGCCTCCGCCGCGCCGGCCTCCAGCGCCAGCAGCGGGTTCGCGCCGCCCTCCGGCCGGGCGAGGAACAGCGACCAGTCGGCCGAGCGGAAGTACAAGTCCTTCAGCGGCGAGCGCTCGAACTGCAGCAGCATAGCGCGGATATCGTGAATGGGCGAGGTCATCGGCTCAATCCTCCAGCGCGACCAGAAGGGCCGGCAGCACCGGCTCGGTTATCATGCGCGTAATCCCCGCCCGCCGGGCGATGCGCGCGATCTCGGCATTGGCGAGGCCGCTGCCGCGCGCCGCGGCGTGGCCCGCCAGCGCGCTCGCCAACTGTTCGTGGGTGCCTTCGGCCAGCAGCAGATCGACGTCCACCGCATCGGCGGAGGCGGCGTCCTCAGGGCGCAGCACTTCGATCGGGCAACGCTCGCGCGCCCAGCCGATCAGGCGGGAGAGGCGCTCGTCCTCGTCCTCGCGCGGCACCTGCGTTGCGAGTGCGCCTGCGAAGACCTTGCCGCTGGCGCCGTCCACGGTGACCACCTGCCCCGCCAGCACCAGGGCGCCGCTGCCGGTGCCGACCACGCAAGGGCGCCCCAGCGCCCGGCTGACGACGGCGGCGTGCGAGGTGGAGCCGCCCTGCTCGGTCACGACGGCGCGTGCGGCGATCATGCCGTGGACGTCGTCGGGACTGGTGGTGGCGCGCACCAGGATCACCGCTTCCCCAGCGGCGGCACGGCGCTCGGCTTCGTCGGAATCGGCCACCAGCACGCCGGTGGCGACGCCGGGGCAGGCGCCCTCGCCTTGCGCCACCACCTGTGCGCCCTCGGCGGCGTTGGGGGCGAGACGCGGCAGCAGTAGTGTCGAGACCTGCTCGGCGCTGACGCGGGAGAGCGCGGTGGCGGCGTCGATCCGCCCCTCGCCCACCATGTCCACCGCGATCCGCACCGCAGCCTCCGGGGCGCGCTTGGCCGAGCGGGATTGCAGCAGGTACAGCCTGCCCGACTGCACGGTGAACTCGATATCCTGCACGTCGCCGTTCTCGCGCTCCAGCATGTCGCTGGCGGCTAGGAGCGCGGCGTGCGCGTCGGGCACATGCGCCTGCATGGCCCCCAGCGAGAGCGGGGTGAATTTGCCCGAAACCACGTCCTCGCCCTGCGCGCGCGGCAGGTATTCGCCATAAGGCGCAGGGTCGCCCTGCAGCGGATTGCGGCTGAACAGGACGCCGGTGCCGCTCAGATCGTCGAGGTTGCCGAAGACCATCGCCTGCACCGTCACCGCCGTACCCATGTCGTGCGGGATGTTGTTATGTTCGCGGTAACGCCGCGCGCGGCGGGTGTTCCAGCTGTCGAACACCGCCCGCACCGCGCCGAGAAGCTGGTCGTGCACCGCGCCCGGAACCTCGCCGATCGCCGCGCGCCACTGCGCCGGGCTTTCGTCCGCTTCCAGCTCGACCGCCTGCTTGAGCACGATCGAACTGTAGAGTTCGAGGAACCGCCGATGCGTATCGCGGGCGAAGGCGGGCAGGCCCGTCTCGGCCGCCAGTGCCGCCTCGCCGTCATCGTCGATGCCGAGGTTGAGCACGGTGTCCATCATGCCGGGCATCGAGATCGCCGCGCCCGATCGGATCGAGAGCAGCAGCCGCTTGTCGCCCGCGCCGAAGCTGCGGCCGGTGCGGCGCTGCAGCCAATCGAGCCCGGCGGCGATCTCCGGCTCCAGCCCCTCGGGCATTTCGCCGCGCTCCAGATAGGCGAGGCAGGCCTTGGTGGTGATGACGAAGGCGGGCGGCACGTCGAGGCCGAGCGCGGCCATGCGCGCCACCGACCATGCCTTGCCGCCGATCAGCGCGCGGTCGGGCAGGTCGGCACCGTCCAGCAGGAGAGTCCAGTCGGCCATCGTCATTCCTCCCGCTCGCGGCCCATGGTCCGCAGCAGTTCCTCGTGCAGTTCGAACCAGACGGTATGGTAGCTGTCGCGCCGGATATCACTGACCCATTCGGGGTCGCCGTCCTCGGCCGCTTCCAGCGCGGCGAGCAGCTTGTCGGCGTAGTATTGCAGGCGCGGCAAGCGGCCCGCCAGCTTGGCAAGAATCGGCTCGGCCTGTTCGTGCAGCGCGCCGAGGCGGTCGATCACCGCGTCGTCGTGGGCCTTGTCGCTATGGTCGTTGGCCACCTTGGCGCCGCCGATATCCAACGTCTGCCAGTCGGTGATGATCTGCTTGAGGGTGCGATTGATCCGCTCGAAACCTTCGTAGGCGCCGACGAAGGCAGCATCCTCACGCACACTTGCGAAGTGGCGCGCATAGCGTGCGGTGAGCGCCACGCCCGCCAGCGGCGTCAGCGCATAGGCGCCGCGCGCCTCGATCACGCGGCCGGTGGCGACGGCCTGGTCGATCACCGCCTGTGCCGTGGCTTCGGGAAGCCCCGCAAGGTGCGCGATGGCGGGGAGCGGCGCATGGCGCTTGATCGCCGTGGCATGGAGCACAAGGTCGCGCTCGGTCATGGTCGTCGCCATCACGCCGCCTCCCCGATCACCCAGACGCGCGCGACGCGCTCGACGCCCTTTTGGTAGTCCTCGGTCGTCTTGGCCGGGGCGGAGACTTCCACCGAGATGCGATCGCCTTCGCGGATGCCGGCCACCTTGGCGTTCATCAGGCAGGGGATGTTGTACTCGCGCGTCAGGATGCCGAGGTGCGAGCGGACCGAGCCCCCGGCGCAGACCACGCCCGCGAACTGGTCGATGATCGGCGCGGTCAGGGTGCCGCCCGAATCGTCGATGATGGCGATGGCACCGGTGGGGACGCCGCTCGACAGCAGTTCCATGACCCGCTCGTTCGAACGCACGTAAAGCGCCTGGCCGACGATGTCGCTGGGATAGCGCACGACGTTGTCGCCAAGCCCCCGCAGGGCCTTGCCGTCATCGTCCGCGTCGCCGCTGGGCGCCTCTGGATGCGCGAAGCCGGTACTGGCTTCCGAAGCGGTGCCATCGGGCTTGTGCGCGTCGGGCCGCTCGGTGACGGAAACGCGCGCCGACCAGTCGAAGCGGTGGCCGCTGGCGAGGATGCGGGCCTCGACAGTCTCGATGTCCTCGCGCGTCACGAGGTCGTCGGCGGCGGTGAGCGCGAAGGCGTCCCAGTCCAGTCCCGATTCGCCGAAACGTGCGCGGATGCGTTCGCGCACAAGGTCCAGCACGGCTTCCACCAGCGGCGTCGCCGGCGGACCTGCGTGCAGCACGTCGTCGATAGGCAATTTAACGGAGCCCACGGTCCCTCCCAATCCTCTTTGTTGCGCACAGGGATGCCGCATGCCAATCACCCTGTCAACATGATTGGATGAAATCGTCGGACGATCTTGACCGCGCGTGCAGGCTGTCGTAGCCCTCGCTCGGGAATGATCGGGAGGATATGATGACTGGAACCCCACCGCGCGTATTGCTCGTCAACGACGACGGCATCGACGCGCCCGGCCTTGTACTGCTGGAAAAGATCGTGCGCCGGTTCACCGACGACGTGTGGGTCGTGGCGCCGGACGACGAACGTTCCGGCGCGGGGCACTCGTTCTCCACCACGCTGCCGATTCGCGTGAAGCAGCGCAACGAGCGGCACTTTGCAGTGAAAGGCACGCCGACCGACTGCGCGCTTCTGGCGATCTACGAACTGATCGAGGGTAAGCGGCCCGACATCCTGATCTCGGGCATCAATCGCGGCCCGAATCTGGCCGAAGACATCACTTATTCCGGCACGGCGGCGGCGGCGATGGAGGGGGCTTTGCTGGGTATCCCAGCGATCGCGCTCAGCCAGTGCTTCCGCCCGCCGAACGCGGTGCCCTGGGACAATGCCGAGCGTTTCGCCGGGGACGTGATCGAGAAGCTGCTGCGCTTCGACTGGAAGCCGGGGCTGTTCGTGAACGTCAACTTCCCGGAATGCCCGGCCGACGAAGTGACCGGCATGCGCGTGACCACGCAAGGGCAGCGGCCGCCGGGCGCGTTCATCCCGGAGCGGCGCGTCGATGCGCGGCACTTCCCGTACTACTGGGTGAAAATCGCCCTTCCGGCGGGCGGCCATGCTCCGGGCAACGACCTGCAGGCGATGCTGGACCGGGAAATCTCGATCACGCCGATGCAGCTCGACATGACGGCGCATGGGGCGAAATCGGGGCTTGAGGTGTTGTTTGGGTGATGTGTAACGCGGCGGTCCGGAGGCAGCGTTACGCCGCCCTGGATTGCCGCGGCCCTAAGGGCCTCGCAATGACGAAATGAGGGGAACGTTTAGTCCCGCGCGAGGATCGTCACCGCCGACATGCCGTCCTCGACACCGTAGAACCCGCCGGAGTTCTCCGCCACGGCCACGCGCGCACCTTCAACTTGTCGCTTGCCGGCCTGCCCGCGCAGCTGCGTGACGAGTTCGTGGATCTGCCCCAGCCCGGTCGCCGCCAGCGGATGCCCCTTCGACACCAGCCCACCCGAGACGTTCACCGGAACCCGGCCGCCCAATGCCGTCTCCCCGCGCTCGGCGGCGAGCCCGGCCTCTCCCGGTGCGCACAGGCCGAGCGCTTCGGTCTGGATCATCTCGCCGATCGAACTGGCGTCATGGACTTCGGCGAGGTCCACGTCCTGCGGGCCGACCCCAGCGCGCTCGTAAGCCAGCGCCGCGACCTTGCGGGTGACGTGGTCCGCATAGTCGTGCGGCGCGCGATCGCTGCCGGTGCGGTTTTCCGCCGCAAGAACGCGGATCGGCGTACCCGGGAAGCGCTTCGCGAAATCCGCCGAGCACACGATCGCGGCCGCCGCGCCGTCGCTGATCGGGGCGCACATCGGGTTGGTCAGCGGCCAGGCGACTTGCGGCGCGGCGAGGATTTCCTCGACGCTCATCGCCTCACGGTACTGCGCCAGCGGGTTGAACTGCGAATGCCGATGATCCTTGGCCGCCACCGCCGCGATCTGGGCCTGCGTCGAACCATAGGTGCCCATGTGCAGGCGCGCCTGCGCCGCATAGGCTTCCATCAGCACATTGGGGCTGGCCGCGCGCTTATCCGCCGGGACGGGGGCGAGGAGATCGCGGGTGCGCTCGATATAGGCCGCAGCCTCCACCATGTCGCGCGGCTGCTGGAACACGGCGAAGCGCTTGGTGCGATCGTCGCTGTAGAGCTTCTCGACGCCGACGACGAGCGCCACTTCGGCAAGGCCCGCCTTCACGTAATCCACTGCAAGGTGCAGGCTCACCGTGGAACTGGCGCAGGCCTGCTCGACATGGAACCCGCGCACGCCGGAGATGCCGAGGGGGCGCAGCGCGTACTCGCCCGGGATCGACATCTCGCCCGCGAAGAAGCCCTGGATGACGTTGGCATAGACAGCCATGTCGATCGCCGCGCCATCAAGCCCGGCATCCTCCAGCGCCAGACGCACCGCGGCTTGCGTCAGCTGTTCGTGGCTCTTGTCCAGATGACGGCCGAAAGGCGTCATGCCGACGCCGAGGATCACCACGTCGCGCATCAGATCGTCCTTCCCACCGGCTGCCAGTGGCGCTTGCGCAGTTCGGCGCGCAGCACCTTGCCCGCGTTGGAGCGCGGCAGCGCGGCCATCACTTCCACCCGCTTGGGCGTCTTGACTGGGCCGAGCCGCTCGCGTGCTTCCGCCAGCAGCCTCTCAAGATCGATGGTGCAGCCGCCGCGCGGTTCGACGATGGCGACGACGGCCTCGCCCCACTTGTCGTCGGGGACGCCGATCACGGCGCAGTCCTGCACTTGCGGATCGGCCATCAGCGCCTGCTCCACTTCGGCGGGGTAGACGTTGAAGCCGCCCGAGATGATCATGTCCTTCTTGCGGTCCACCACGTAGAACCAGCCCTGCTCGTCACGCACACCAATGTCTCCGGTATGGTGCCAGCCATGGGCGGAGACTTCGGCGGTCGCCTGAGGGTTCTTGTAGTAGCCCTGCATCACCAGCGGCCCGCGCACGACGATCTCGCCACGCTCTTCGGGGCCGAGGATGCGACCGTCGTCATCCATGATTTCGACGATGGAGAGCAGGTTCGCGCGTCCGCAGGAACCGGGGTGTGCGAGGTTGCCGGCATCGTCCAGATGTTCATGCGGCGGCATCGCGGTGACGCACATCGGCGCTTCCGTCTGCCCGAAGCTGGCGTTCATCACCGGGCCGAAAAGCGCGATGGCCTCCTTCAGCCGGTCGAGCGACATCGGCGCCCCGGCGTAGGAGATGTATTCGAGGCTGGAGAAATCGGCGGTCTGCGCGGACGGCTCCGCCAGCAGCATATAGATCGCGGTGGGGGGCAGGAACATGTAGGTGACGCGGTGGCGCGCGATAGCCGCCACCACTTCGGCCGCATCGAAGCGCGGCAGCACCACCACCGTCCCGCCCAGCGCCATGCTGGCCAGCGCCAGCGGCCCCGCCGCATGCGTCATCGGCGCGGCAACGAGGTTCACCGGCGGACGCTTCATCGGCATCGAAGCGACGAGGCTGGACACCAGCGCCTGCCAGTTGCCGTTCGACAGCATCACCCCCTTGGAGCGCCCGGTGGTGCCGCCGGTATTGGCGAGGAAGCCAAGCTCCTCCGCCGCGCCCGAACGGCGCTGGGGCACGGGTTCGTCGCTCTCTACCAGCATGTCGCCAAGGAAGCGGTCGGCCTCCGCAAACGCGCGATTGAGCGCGATGAAGCGGCGGATGTTGGGGCAGGCCTCGCGGAAATGCGCGACCCGGTCCGCCACTTCGGAATGGACGAAAAGCGTGTCCACATCGAGCAGGTCGAGCAGATAGGCGTTCTCGACCAGCGAGGCGCGGTTGTTGGCCATCACCCAGACGCCGTCGGCGCGCAGGATGCCCAGGATCGCCTCGAAAGCGCGGACGCTGTTGCCGCTCAGCACCGCCGCGTGGCCGCCCGCCGGAAAGCCGTCGGCGATCAGAGCGCGGGCGATGGCATCGCTGCGCGCCTTGACCTCGCCATACGTGCTGACGCGCTCGCCCTCGATCATGCAGGCTTGGTCGGCGCCCATGCGCGCGCCGCGGTCGAAGAAGTCGATCATCCGCATCCGCGCGAAAAGTCCCCGCCAAAGCGTTTTCTAATCAGGTCAAATGGCCTGATGACTCGGAAAACGCGTAAAACAAAAACGTAGAGCAGTTTGGCCGACGCAGTCGGCTCGACTGCTCTACTGCCGCATCGAGAGTTCGAGCTGGCTGGAGCGCAGCTGCACCAGCGGCAGGTTCGCCACCTTCATCAGCCGGGCCACCTGATCCAGTTCGGGCGAGGACAGCGTCGGATAGTCCCGGCGCGGCGCTCCCGAAAGGCGCATGCGGTCGATGTCGGCGGACGGCACTAGCGCGCGCAGAAGCAGTTCGTCGTCATCCCCGCCGGTGCCGTGGCGGCGATGCAGTTCCTCGCGGTCGGGCTGTTCGGGCGGGCTGGCGAGGATTTCCTTGGCGCGCGGTTTCGACAGGATGCGGTCCAGCACATCGGCGTCGATCGGCGCGACGGGCTCGCCATAGAAACCGGCTGCGTACTGGATCACTTCGTCCGGCACCACCGAGTAGCGCTTGCCCGTCACGATGTTGAGCACCGCCAGCGTGCCGACCAGCTGCGCGAACGGCGTCGCCATGCCGGGATAGCCCAGTTCGCGGCGCACGCGCGCGACTTCCTCCAGCACGTCGGGCAGGCGATCCAGCATGTTCTGCTGTACCAGCTGTGCGCGCAGGGTGCCCATCATGCCGCCCGGGATCTGGTGCTTGAGCGAAGTGACGTCGTACTCGAAATGCTGGTTCACCAGGAACCCGGCCGCTTTGCCGACCTTCTCGAAGTGATCGGCCACCGGCTTGAACAGCGACGTGTCGAGGTTGTGGGTGTGGCCCAGCATCTCGACATTGCGGGCCATGATCTCGACCGAGGGGATCGAGGGACCGTTGGCCATCGGGCGCACGGCGGTGTGGATCGTCGTCACCCCGAACTCGATCGCGTCGATATAGGACTTGGCCGACTGGCCGAGCATGTTGTTGGCATGCATCTCGATCGGCTTGCCGCGCGCCTTGGCCTTGATCGCAGGGACCAGCGTGGAAATCCGGTCTCGATCGAGCACGCCGCCGGTGTCGTAGAGCAGCAGGCTGTCCACCTCGTCCAGCGCCGAAAGCTTGTCCGCCTTGTCCGCGTAATAGGCATCGTCGTGGACCGGGGAGAGCGTGAACAACATCGTGCCCGCCACCTGGCACTGGTGCCGCTTGGCGATGCGGGCGAGACGGTGCATCTTGTCGATGTTGAACAACACATCGTAGAGCCAGAAGCTGCGGATGCCGTGGGCGCAGAGGCGATCCACCCAAATGTCCATCAGCGCATCGGGCGTGAAGCCGAAAGTCACCGACCCGTTGGAGCGGCACCCGGCGCGCAGGGGCGTGTCCGGCATCGCCTTCACCAGCAGGTCGAGGCCCGCCCAGGGGTCTTCCTGGCAATGCCGGATCAGCACTTCGAACAGCGAGGAACCGGCCAGGCTGATGATCTGATAGCCGGTCCTGTCGATCAGCGGCGCCACCGGCAGGGCCATGCCCGCCTGCATGCGCATGCCCCACAGGCTCTGCTGGCCGTCGCGCAGGGTTTCGTCGAGGAACTGGATATGCGCCATGGGGATTACTCCGCTGCCATGCGCTGCGCGGTGAACAGGTCCTGTTCCAGCCAGCGGGTGTGAATGGTGTTCGACCGGAAGTGCTCGTCGCGAAGAATCTCGCGGTGGAGCGGGATGGTCGTGGGCACGCCTTCGACCTCGAAGGCGTCGAGCGCGCCGATCATGCGGTCGATCGCGGCGTCGCGGGTGTCGGCGTGGACGATCAGCTTGCCGATCATGCTGTCGTAGAATGGCGGGATGCTTGCGCCTTCACGCATGTGGCTGTCGAGGCGGATGCCCTCGCCCTCGGGCGGGCGCCAGCGGGTGACGGTGCCGGGCACCGGCACGAAATCGCGCGCGGTGTCCTCGGCATTGATGCGGCATTCGATGGCGTGGCCGGTGAGCACGACATCCTGCTGGCGCACCGAAAGGCCCTTGCCCGCCGCAACGCGCAACTGTTCCTGCACCAGATCGCGACCCGTCACCATCTCGCTGACCGGGTGCTCCACCTGGATGCGGGCGTTGACCTCGATGAAGTAGATCTCCTCGCGCATCACGTCGTAGAGGAACTCGCACGTCCCCGCGTTGCGGTAGTTGACGCTTTTCGCAAGGTTCACCGCCGCCTCGTGCAGCTGCGCGCGCAAAGCGTCCGGCATCGCTACACAGGGCGCTTCCTCGACCACCTTCTGATAGCGGCGCTGGACCGAGCAGTCGCGCTCGCCGAAGTGGATCACTTCGCCCTGCCCGTCGCCCATGAGCTGGACTTCGACGTGGCGCGCCTCGGGCACGAAACGCTCCATGAACAGGGTGCCGTCGTTGAAAGCGGCCAGCGCCTCCGCGCTCGCGCGGTGGTATCCGGCTTCGACTTCGGACGGGCCGTTGACGATGACCATGCCGCGCCCGCCGCCGCCCGCCGCCGCTTTCAGCAGCACGGGATAGCCGATGTCGCCTGCGATCCGGCGGGCATCGGCTGCCGAGGCGATCTCGCCGCTGCCGGGCACCAGCGGTACGCCTGCGGCAGCGGCCATCTCTCGCGCGCGCAATTTGTCGCCCAGCGCTTCGATCATGTCCGCTTCGGGGCCGACGAAAGTGATGCCGTGCTCCTTGCAGAGCCGTGCCAGTTCGGCGCGTTCGGACAGGAAGCCGTATCCGGGATGGAGCGCGTCACACCCGCTGGCCTTGGCGGCCTGCACCACCAGTTTCGCGTCGAGATAGCTTTTCGCCGCAGGTCCGGGGCCGAGCACCAGCGCTCGGTCGGCCAGCCTTGCGGTCACGCTGTCACGGTCGGCATCGGAGACGCCGATCACGGTTTCCAGGTTCAGCCCTTGCGCGGCGCGAAGCACGCGAAGGGCGATTTCCCCCCGGTTGGCGATGAAGAGGCGGGACAGGGCCATGGCGCTATTCCGGCCGGATCACGAAAAGCGGCTGCCCGGCCGAAACCAGATCGCCATCGCTGGCGAGCACTTCCAGAACGGTGCCAGCGGCCCCTGCGCGCACGGCGGTGAACAGCTTCATCACCTCCACCAGACAGACCTCGGTTTCGGCGGAAACACGCCCGCCCACCTCGACATAGTTAGGCGCACCGGGCTTGGGCGCGCGGTAGAAGGTGCCAAGGTAAGGCGCCGTCACGACGACCGCGCCGTCCGGCACCGCAGGCGCTCCCGCCGGTGCCGCCACGGCAGCTGCAGGCGCGGCCTTGGAGGCAGGTGCAGCGCTGGCAACCGGCGCAGCGACCGAGACACGCGGGGCATCAAGCCCGGAGGCATCCGCATCCTGCGACAGATAGACCTCCAGTTCGCCGCAGCGGGCGTGCAGTTCGCGCAGGCCCGACTGCTTGAACTCGGCGATCAGCAGTTCCAGTTCGGGCAGCGAGGTTTCGTCAGGGTCTTTGCCGCTCATGCGCGCGCACTCCGAATGGCTTCGACATCGTCACGGCTGAGGCCCACGCCCCGGCCCGCCAGCGGCGAGCCTTCCTGTTCAAGCCGGTAGAGCGCCTGAACCTGTGCATCGTCGGGGTGGAATTTGGCCGTGGTGTCGCAGATGAAACGATACTCGGGCGCCATCTGCGCGGGTTGCAGCGCCCTTGCCCGGGCGTTGTACTCGGCCAGCGGCAGGCGTCCGGCGGTGGTGGTGTAAAGGTCCTGCTTGGGCGGCAGGTGCGAGACGCCCGGCCCGATCGGTGCCAGCTTGCCGCCCGTACCTTCTCGCTGCAGCACCGAATAGGGGATCTGCGAGATGTAGCGCACCGGGTTGTTGTTATGCTGCATCATCGCATAGCGATTGAGCTGCTGGCTCGGCAGCGAGACGAGGCCCACCATCTCGCCCAGGAAATCGCGGCCGAACTCGTCGTTGAACAGGCTGCGGAACCGGTCCGCGCGCGGGTCGATCGTCATCCAGTCGTTCACGTCGTAAACGCCCGCGATATGCGCGATCTCCTTGATGAGCGAGAAGTAGACGAGCGCGCCCGCATCCATCATCTCGTCGCGCGACCAGGTGGCCGTGCGCTTCCACAGTTCGACGGTGGCCTTGCGGATGCGGTCAGTCAGATCCTCGAAAGTGGCGGCCAGTTCCTCGGCCGAACCCATGCCGACCGGGATGTAGCCGCCCGACAGCGCATCGGATGTATAGAGGCCCACGCCGGTCAGCTTGTCGGCGGTGAATTCGGGGCGGGATTCGAAGCTGCCCCAGTCGTCCATCAGGTAGAATTGGCAGCCTGTGGCCTCCATCGTCACCGTCAGGTTGCTGAAGGGGATGTCGCCCGCCACGCCGTCGAGCCAGGGATAGTCGCCCTCTGCCAGATCGGAGAAGTCGCGGATGATCATCTCGCGGTCTTCGGCAAGGCGATAGGGCCCGGAATTGTTGAGCGCACAGCGGCTCTCGCACGAGACGAGGAAGCCGTACTGCGACACCGTGGCGAGGAACGCCTGCGCCGCATGACCGAGCCGGTCGCCGGGCTTGCAAGGCAGCAGTTCGGAGTGGAAGCGCTGCACCCGGCGTTCGGGCAAGTGCTGCACGCGCTGGCCGAATTCGCGGGCGTTGAGGTGCCCGTCCTCGCGCTGCTGCGCCAGCTTGAAGCGGCGCCAGAAGTCCATGACATAGGCCACGTCCTCCGCCGCATCCTCGGGCGCGAGCATACCGAAGTTGATGAGGATCTCGCGGCCCAGCAGGTAGAAGGTGGGGAGCGCCCAGCCCGGCAGGTTGCCCAGCTTGCCGCCGATCAGGCGCGAGCGGTCGCCCACTTCCTCGGCCGGCATCACCGCCTCCACCTTCCGCAGCAATTCCGGGTAACGGTAGAAGCAGCAGAGGTACGAAAGCAGCATGTACGACGGCACGGGAAACAGCTTCGATTCCTGCACGGTGCGCGTCACACAGAGCCAATAGGTATCATCACCTATGGTCTGGATAGCGTTGTTGGCCTCCAGCAAGCGAACGTAGTCGGTCATCATCCCCTGCCCTTGTCTTTGTTGCGAACCTTGTGGACTACAGCTTCGTGGTCTGTCAATATCGTCCGACGATTTTGATCGATAGAATTTGCCGTTGACGGCCGGACACATCGGGAGAGTACCAGAAATGCCGCAGGGATCGCCGTTCTCCACCACCCCTCGTACTGACTGGACCCGCGAGGAAATCGCGGCGCTATTCGACCTGCCGTTCACCGAACTGGTCTTCCGCGCCGCCGAAGTTCACCGCGCCAGCCACAAGGCGGACGAAGTGCAGCTTTCCACGCTGCTCTCGATCAAGACCGGCGGCTGCGTGGAGGATTGCGGCTATTGCTCGCAGTCGGTGTCCGCCAACAGCGGCGTCAAGGCGACCAAGCTGATGGAGGTGCAGGCCGTGCTCCAGCGCGCGGCGCAGGCGGCGGATCAGGGCTCCACCCGCTTCTGCATGGGCGCGGCCTGGCGCAACCCCAAGGACCGTGACATGCCCGCCATCATCGAGATGGTGAAGGGCGTGCGCGCGATGGGCATGGAAACCTGCATGACGCTGGGCATGCTGACGCCCGATCAGGCCGACATGCTGAGCGACGCGGGCCTCGACTACTACAACCACAACATCGACACGAGCCCTGAACGCTACGATCAGGTCATCACCACGCGCACGATGGAAGACCGCCTCGATACGCTGTCGAACGTGCGCATGGCGGGGATCAACGTG
Source organism: Novosphingobium sp. 11B (assembly GCF_054589055.1). Classification (NCBI taxonomy): domain Bacteria; kingdom Pseudomonadati; phylum Pseudomonadota; class Alphaproteobacteria; order Sphingomonadales; family Sphingomonadaceae; genus Novosphingobium; species Novosphingobium sp. 11B. The sequence goes on from NZ_BAAILP010000114.1 coordinate 37,135, forward strand.
TGCTCGGGCGGCATCGTCGGCATGGGCGAGACCCGCGCCGATCGCGTGGGCTTCGTCCACACGCTCGCCACCTTGCCGGAGCACCCGCAGTCGGTGCCGGTGAACGCGCTGGTGCCGGTGAAGGGCACCGTGCTGGGTGACATGCTGGCCGACACACCGCTCGCCAATATCGACGACGTGGAGTTCGTGCGCACCGTGGCGGTCGCGCGCATCACCATGCCGGGCTCGATGGTTCGCCTCTCTGCCGGCCGCGAATCGATGTCGGAGATGACGCAGGCGATGTGCTTCATGGCCGGCGCGAACTCGATCTTCACCGGCGACAAGCTGCTGACCGCGCCCAACGCGGGCGACGACAACGATCTGGCGATGTTTGCACGGCTCGGCCTCAAGCCGATGGCGATCGAACTGACGCCCGCGCAAGTTGAAGCCCAGCGCATGCCGAAGGGCTGCGCGAAGCTGGAGGCTGCGGAGTAGTCCCGCCTGCGCTTCTGGCATAGCGCAAGGCCCACCCCGCTGCGACTAAGGCCTGCGGCCTAAGTCTCGCTCCCCCTCCCGCTCGCGGGAGGGGGGCGCCGCATCAGCCCTCCCGCTTGCGGGAGGGCTGGAAGGCTTGGGAGCGCAGCGAACTAGCTGAACGGGGTGGGCCTTACACCGCGGCGGATTGACACCACCGTTAAAGGGGATCAGCGCCCCTTCCACTCCGGCCCGCGCTTCTCGGCGAAGGCGCGCGGGCCTTCGACGTAGTCCTCGGAGGCCAGCATCGCCTGCATCGCAGGGTAGCTCCACTGCTCGGCGAAAGCCTGGTCGTACGGCGTGGACAGGCCGCGCCCGACCGCTTCTTTGGTGGCGCGCACCGCCATCGGACTGCCGCCAAGGATCAGCTCCGCCCAGCGCCGCGCAGCCTCAAGCACGTCGCCTTCGGTCACTTCGTTGATGAAGCCCAGCGCATGCCCCTCCTGCGCCGAGACGCGCCGTCCGGTCAGCAGCATGCCCATCGCGTGCTTGGCGCCGACCACTTGCGGCAAGATCTGGATACCCCCGCCCAACGCCGCCAGTCCGACGCGGACCTCTGGCAGCGCGAAAGCCGCATGGGCCGCCGCCACCACGATGTCGCAGGCCAGCGCCAGTTCGAAGCCGCCGCCCATCGCCACGCCGTTGACGGCGGCGATCACCGGCTTGGTCAGCCCTTTGCGCCCGGTCAGGCCGCCGAAGCCGTTGGGCGGTGACACCAGTTCCCCGCCAGCCGCCTGCTGCTTGAGGTCATGCCCGGCACAGAACGCCTTCGGCCCCGCACCGGTGACGATGGCGACCCACTGCTCGTCGTCCGCCGCGAAGGCACCGAAGGCCGCGTCCATCGCGACTTGCGCGTCGGCGTTCAGGGCGTTGCTCGCCTCAGGCCGGTTGATGGTGATGATCGTCAGCGGCCCTTCGCGCGTGACGGTGACGAGTTCGCTCATGCCGTCACCTTCTCCGCGACCATGCCCGCCAGCCGCGAGACGATGATCTCTTGCGCATCGCGCACGATCCGGCCGACCAGTTCGGCGCATGTCGGAATGTCGTGGATCAGCCCCTGCACTTGCCCGGCCCAGACGAGCCCGGCGTCGATGTCGCCCGTCTCCAGCGCCGTGCGGCCCTTCGCGCCTGAGACCAGCGGGCGGATATCCTCGAACACCGCACCGTCGCGGGCGGAAATCTCCACCACCCGGTCGGACACGCTGTTCTTCGCGACGCGGCCGGTATTGTGGAACTTGCGGAAGATCAGGTTGGTGCCGCGCTCGTCGTTGTCGACGATGAACCGCTTCACCCGCTCGTGGATCGGCGCTTCCACCGTGGCGCAGAAGCGGGTGCCCATGTTGATACCGTCCGCACCCAGCGCCAGCGCGGCGGCGAGGCCGCGCCCGTCACCGAAGCCTCCGCTCGCGATCATCGGGATCGTCAGCGTGTCCGCCGCCGCCGGGATCAGGATGAGGCCTGGGATATCGTCCTCGCCCGGATGGCCCGCGCACTCGAAGCCGTCGATCGAGATCGCGTCCACGCCCATCCGCTCGGCCGACAGGGCGTGGCGGACGGCCGTGCACTTGTGGATCACGGTAATCCCGTGGGCCTTGAAGTCCTCGACATGCTCCTGCGGGCGGTGGCCTGCGGTTTCGACGATGGTGACGCCGCTGTCGATGATGGCCTTACGGTATTCGGCATAAGGCGGCGGCGAAACCGAGGGCAGGATCGTCAGGTTCACGCCGAAGGGCTTGTCGGTCAGGGCCCGGCAGCGGTCGATCTCGCGGCGCAGGTCATCAGGCGTGGGCTGGGTCAGCGCAGTGAGGATGCCGAGGCCGCCCGCGTTGGAGACCGCCGCCGCCAGTTCGGCGCGGCCCACCCACATCATCCCGCCCTGAACGATCGGATGCTCGATGCCGACGAGGTCGGTGAAGCGCGTGCGCAAGGTCATTACAGCGCCTCCAGGATGGTGACGTTGGCGATGCCGCCGCCTTCGCACATGGTCTGCAGGCCATAGCGCTTGCCGCGCGCCTTCAGGGCATGGACGAGCGTGGCCATCAGCTTGGTGCCGCTGGCGCCCAGCGGATGGCCGAGCGCGATGGCGCCGCCGTTGACGTTGAGCTTGTCAGGATCGCCGCCCAGCGCCTTGAGCCAGGCCAGCGGCACCGGTGCGAAAGCCTCGTTCACTTCGTAGAGGTCGATATCCTCGATCCGCAGTCCGGCGCGCTTGAGCGCCTTTTGCGTCGCCGGGATCGGTTCCTCCAGCATGATGACCGGATCGCCCGCCGTCACCACCATGTCCACGATCCGCGCGATCGGGGTAAGGCCGTAGTCCTTGAGCGCCCGCTCCGACACCACCAGCGCGCCCGAGGCGCCGTCGCAGATCTGGCTGGCGTTGGCGGCGGAGATCACCCCGCCCTCCTGCAGCAGCCTGACCGAACCGATGCTGTCCAGCGTCGCGTCGTAGCGGATGCCCTCGTCCGTGACGTGGGGCACGCCGTCCACATCGAGCGGCACGATCTCGCGCTCGAACGCGCCTGCCTTGGTGGCGGCGGCGGCGCGGCGGTGGCTTTCCAGCGCGAAGCGGTCGAGCGTCTCGCGGTCGAAGCCGTACTTGGCGGCGATCATCTCCGCCCCGCCGAACTGGCTGAAGCTCTCCACGCCGAAGCGCTGCTGGATACGCGGGCTGAACGGGCCGACGCCGACGCCTTCCTTCGCGTGGTAGGCGGTGTTGGAGAACATCGGCACGCGCGTCATACTCTCCGCCCCCGCCGCGATCACCACGTCCTGCATGCCGGACATCACCGCCTGCGCAGCGAACTGCACCGACTGCTGGGAGGAGCCGCATTGCCGGTCGATGGTGACAGCGGGCACGCTGACCGGCAGCTTCGAGGCCAGCACCGCATTGCGCGCGAAGGCGAAGGCCTGTTCGCCCGCCTGGGTCACGCAGCCGAGGATGACGTCCTCGACCACCGCCGGGTCCAGCCCGGCGCGGTCCACCAGCGCGTTCAGCACTTCGCCCGCCATGTCGGCAGGGTGCCATCCCGCGAGCTTGCCGTTACGGCGCCCGCCTGCGGTGCGGACGGCTTCGACGATGTAGGCTTCGGCCATGTGTCAGATTCCCTTGAAGTTCGGCGTGCGCTTTTCGAAGTAGGCGGCAAGGCCCTCACGGCATTCGGGTGCGGCGCCCGACCGGGTAATCGCCGCGACTTCGCGTTCCAGTTGTGCGTCGAGGCTGGTCTCAAGGCTCTGGCGCAGCAGTCCCCGCGCCGCGCCGAGCGCACCCACGGCGGCATCGGCAAGGCGGGCGGCCAGCGCGTCGCCCTCGGCGGCCAGCGCCTCGTCATCGACGGTGCGGGTGACCAGGCCGATCGCCTCGGCCTCGTCGGCCTTGATGCGGCGGTTGGTGAGGATGATCTCCTGCGCTTTGCGGAGGCCCACGAGGCGCGGCAGCCACCAGCTCATCCCGCCGTCGGGCGTCAGGCCGAGCGTACCGTAAGCGGCTGTGAAGTGCGCCGACCGTGCGCAGAGCACCACGTCGCCGCCGATCGCGAGGCTGAGGCCCGCACCCGCAGCCGGTCCGTTGACCAGCACCAAGAGCGGCTTGGCCATGCGCGCGAAGCGGGTGAGCGCCATGTGCAGCGTGCCCGCCAGTTCGCTCAGCAGCGCATCGACATGATCGCCCGAGGACTTGAACAGCCCCACGTCGCCGCCCGCGCAGAACAGCCGCCCCGCGCCGGTGAGGACGACGCAGCGGATCGCGGTGTCGGTCTCACAGCGGATGGCGATCTCGGCCAGCGCGCGCGCCATCGCAAGGTCGATGGCATTGCCCGCCTCGGGCCGGTTGAGGGTGACGCGGGCGATGCCGTCCGCAAGGTCGAACAGTACAGGTGTGTCGCTCACAGGCAGGCCTCCATGCTTTCCACTGCCAGCGCGACGATGCGCGGCAGGCTGGCGGCACGCTCGCGGGCGTGTTCGGACGCGGCCGTGCCCCGGATCACGCGCCCCTTGATGCCGTGGAAGATCGCTGCCAGCCGGAAGTAGTTGAACGCGATGCAGAACGCATAGTCCTGCTCCGAAATCGGCGGGCGCCCGACGTTGCGGCAATAAGCGGCGAGGTATTCGGCCTCCGACGGGATACCCAGCGCCGCGATGTCCGCGCCGCCCAGCCCCGCCACGATGTCGGGCGGCATGCGAAACATCATCGCGTGATAGGCGAAGTCCGCCAGGGGATGCCCCAGCGTCGAAAGTTCCCAGTCCAGCACCGCCAGCACGCGCGGCTGCGTGGGATGAAAGATCATGTTGTCGCAGCGGAAGTCGCCGTGGACGATGCGCGTCTCGTCGCCCGCCGGGATCGCCGTGGGGAGCCATTCGATCAGCCGGTCCATGCCCGGATCGCGGCCCGCCTCGGTGTCCTCCAGATACTGGCGCGACCAGCGGGCGATCTGGCGCTCGAAGTAATTGCCCGGCTTGCCGTAGTCGCCCAGCCCCACCGCGTCCGGCTCGATCCGGTGCAGCGCGGCGATCGTTGCGTTCATCGCGGCGAAGTAGGCGGCGCGCTCCCCGTGCGGAACGTCGGGGAACGTCGCATCCCAGAAGATGCGGCCCTCGACCATCTCCATCACGTAGAACCAGCTGCCGATGACGCTTTCGTCCAGACACAGGCCATGGACATGCGCCACCGGGAAACCCGTCGCCCCTAGCGCCGACAGCACCCGCGCCTCGCGCTCGACCGCGTGGGCGCCTTTCAGCACCTGCCCCGGCGGCTTGCGCCGCAGCACATAGGCGCGCCCCGGCGTGACCAGCTTGTAGGTCGGGTTGGACTGCCCGCCCTTGAACTGCTCGACCGTGAGCGGCCCGGCGAAGCCCTCGACATGCGCGTCCATCCACGCCGCCAGCCGCGCCTCGTCGAAGCGATAGCCCTCGCGCACGGCGCCGGTGCCGGCATTGGCGGCGGCGTCAGTGCTGCTCATGTGACGTCTTCCAGTCGCGCTTGATCTTCTTGGCGAGGCTCCACTTGTGGACTTCGGTGGGACCGTCGTAGATGCGGAAGGCGCGGATCTCGCGGAACACCTGCTCGACGATGGTGTTGGCGGTCACGCCCTGCCCGCCCATCACCTGCACGCAGCGATCCGCCACCCGCATCAGCGCCTCGGACACCGCGACCTTGGCCATCGAGCTTTCGGTGCCGCCCGCTTCGCCCACGTCGAGAACGTCCGCGCACCAGTCGATGATGAGTTCGCTCTGCTTCAGGTCGATCAGGTTGTCGGCCAGCATGAAGCCGACGCCTTCGTGGTCGATCAGCGGCTTGCCGAAGGCCATGCGGCGATTGGCGTAGTCGGTGGCAATCTCGTTGGCGCGGATGCAGGCGCCCAGCCAGCGCATGCAGTGCGACAGCCGCGCGGGCGCGAGGCGCACTTGCGCATAGCGGAACCCCTCGCCCGATTGCCCAAGCATCTGGTCGGCCGGCACGCGCAGGTTCTCGATGGCGACCACGGCATGGCCGCCGGGCATCGAGGAATCGATGGTGTTGGGCACATGCTCGATGCGGATCGCCGGATCGGGCAGGTCGACCAGAAACATGCAGGCGCCGTCCGTGGACTTCGCCATGACGATGCCAACCTGCGCGCCTTCCGCGCCGGTGATGAACGCCTTGCGCCCGTTGATGACCCAGTGATTGCCGTCGAGGTGGCAGGTCGTCCGCATCATCGAAGGGTCGGACCCGGCGCCGTTCTCGTCCGCCGGTTCGGTCATGAAGAAGGCCGAGCGCGCGCGCCCTTCCACCAGCGGCTTCAGGAACCGTTCCTTGATCGCCGCGCTGCCCACCTTGCCGAGCAGGTACATGTTGCCCTCGTCCGGCGCAGCGGTGTTGAGCGCCAGCGGGCCGAGCGGCGAGAGGCCCGAGGCACGCAGCACCACCGCCGTCTCACGCTGGGTCAGGTGGCGGCCGTCCGGCAGGATATGCGGCGTCAGCACCCCGGCGGCGCGCGCCTTGGCCTTCAGTTCGGCGACCAGTTCCTCGCTCGGGCAATCGTGGTGATCGCGGCGCGGGTCCTTCTCGTAAGGCGCGACGACTTCGCGCACGAAGGCTTCGACTTTTGCGGCGATCTGCGCGGTCAATTCGGGACCGGCACCGGGTACGCCGCTCACTTCGGCGCCATCCGGATCGCGCCGTCGAGGCGGATCGTCTCGCCGTTGAGCATCGGGTTGGTGACGATGCTTTCGACCAGCTGCGCGTATTCGTCCGGCTGGCCCAGACGGCTGGGGAACGGCACCTGCTTGCCGAGCGAATCCTGCGCCTCCTGCGGCAGCGTCGCCAGCAGCGGGGTCCAGAAGATGCCCGGCGCGATCGTCATCACGCGGATGCCGTAGCGGGCGAATTCACGCGCCACCGGCAACGTCAGGCCGACGATGCCGCCCTTCGACGCCGCGTAGGCCGCCTGCCCGATCTGCCCGTCATAGGCCGCGACCGAGGCGGTGTTGACGATCACCCCGCGCTCCTCGCCGATCGGGTCTGCATCGTGGAGCCGCGCGGCGAACTTCGACAGGACGTTGAAGCTGCCGATCAGGTTGATCGTCACGATCTTGGAGAAATCCGCCAGCGGGATCGCCTTGCCGTCGCGCCCGATCACCTTGGCGGGCGGGCCGATCCCGGCGCAGTTGACGAGGATGCGGGCCTTGCCGTTCAGCGCCTCGGCCTCTTCCAGCGCGGCCTCGACGGCGCCCTCGTCGGTCACGTTGACCGATACGAAGTGCCCGCCGATCTCGCGCGCGGTCGCAGCACCCAGTTCGGCGTTGAGGTCGAACAGGGTCACTTTCGCCCCCGCCGCCGCCAGCCGCCGCGCGGTGCCCGCGCCAAGGCCGGATGCGCCACCGGTCACGATTGCCGCCACGCCTTCGATCTTCATCAGGAATCCCTTTCCGCAACTGCCCCCGGTCCAGCGCGAATCGCGTCTCCGGGAGGCTCATGAAACTCATTGGTTTCTTACGTACTCTTGAGTACGTTGCATAACGACGCGTTTCTTGTCAATGTCGCCAGACAAGGAAAAGCCGTGACGACACCTGAGCCAGACTTCATCGATTCCCCGTTCCGTTCGCCCGAGGACCGCCTTCGCGAGAAGGACCAGAAGCGCGAGGCCGTGCTGCTTGCCGCGGTGCGCGCCTTCAACGCGCGCGGCTTCCAGGCCGCCTCGCTGGACGAGGTCGCGGCCAGCCTGCGCATCAGCAAGCCGACGATCTACCGCTACCTCGGCAACAAGGAGCAAGTGCTGCTGGAGTGCATCAGCCGCGGCCTCAACCTCTTGCGCGAGGCGGCGGCCGAGGCGGAGCGCGAACCGGGCAACGGGCTGACGCGCCTGACGCATTTCTTGCGCCGCTATGCCGAGATCAACATGGACGATTTCGGCCGCTGCGTGGTGCGCACCGACGACAACGTGCTGTCCGAAGAAGGCCGCGCGCATTTCCGGGCGCTCAAGCGGCGGATCGACCAGGCGATGCGCGATCTGGTGGCGGCTGGCGTCGAGGACGGCTCGATCGCGACGCTCGACGTGCGGATGACTGCCTTCACGCTGGCGGGCGCGCTCAACTGGCCCGGGCAGTGGTACGCGGCGCAAGGCGAACAGAGCGCCGAGGCGCTGGCCGCCACGATGGTCGATGTGCTGGTGCGGGGCCTCGCACCGCGAGGGTGATGCGGTGAGCATCACCCCACCCTCGTCATTGCGAGCGTAGCGAAGCAATCC